>DAOLDI010000098.1:0-7360 GCA_035327445.1 Cyclobacteriaceae bacterium
ATTCACCTGCTTCAAGATTAGTAAAAGTGAATTCAAATGGTGCGCAACCTCTTACTTCATCTACCTGAAATCTACCAGCATTACTTGTATATTGCGCATAAGCATTTAGGCTTGCAGCAAGAAAAAATATGATTGGCAGCGAACAACTAAGCTTCATCAGCTATTTCAATGTTATACAAGAATTTTTCTGCTTTACGTATGTCTTTATAAAGCAAACGATCGTACTCCATAAACGGAACTTCGTGGCGGAAATTGCTCAATAGATTCTCCAATGAATCAGAACTTTTCAAGGGTCTTCTAAACTCTATTGCCTGTGCGGCAGTAATCAATTCAATTGCCAGTATGCTGTAAAGATTATTTACTATTTTGTACAACTTGGTGGCAGCATTGGCACCCATGCTTACATGATCTTCTTGTCCGTTAGATGATACAATTGAATCTACCGAAGCAGGTGTACATAATTGTTTGTTCTGGCTCACCAAAGATGCAGCCGTGTATTGGGGTATCATCATACCCGAATTAATACCCGGTTTAGCCACAAGGTAATTGGGAAGATTACGCGATCCTGAAATCAGTTGATAAGTTCTTCGTTCAGAAATATTGCCAAGTTCAGCCAGGGCTATGGCCAGAAAATCTAAAGCAAGGGCAAGCGGCTGGCCATGGAAATTTCCGGCAGAAATGATTTCATCATCTTCCGGAAAAATATTAGGGTTATCACTTACACCATTTACTTCTGCCATCATAACGCCTTTTACATAAGTGATGGCATCAAGACTTGCACCATGTACCTGTGGAACACAGCGAAAGGAATAAGGGTCTTGCACATGCTGTTTGTGTTGTTTGATCAACTCACTGCCTTGCAATAATCCTTTGATATCTGCAGCAACTTTAGCTTGCCCTTGCTGCGGCCTGATGCGATGCACCTTTTCATTAAAAGGTTCTATACGACCATCAAATGCATCTAATGATATTGCGGCAATAATATTGGCAAGTGTAATTAATCTATTGGCATGAATAAGCGCCCATGCGCCATATGCCGACATGAATTGGGTACCGTTTAATAATGCAAGGCCTTCTTTTGCTTTGAAGTGAATAGGTTCAAGTTTACGTTTTTGCAGCAGTTTACCGGCATCAGTAAGTTTTCCATTTTCATAAATTTCTCCTAAACCAATTAAAGGCAATGATAAATGTGCAAGTGGTGCCAGGTCTCCTGATGCGCCTAATGAACCCATTTGAAAAACCCTGGGCAGCAGATCTTCATTGTACAAAAAGATTAATCGCTCTGCGGTGCCGACTTGCACGCCTGAATATCCGTAAGAAAGTGATTGCACTTTCAGAAACAACATTAACCTGATAATCTCTGCAGGCACTTCATCACCAGTGCCACATGCATGAGACTTCACCAGGTTTTCTTGTAATTTTTCAAGATCTGCTTTTGAAATATTGTGGTTATATAAAGAACCGAAGCCTGTATTAATTCCGTAGATAGGATGCTCAGCATCTTTGATTTTTCTATCCAGGTAATCGCGGCAATTCTTGATAGATTTTTTTGCTTGCCCGGATAGCTTGAGACTTAATTCGCCCTTCATGGCTTGAACTAAAACATCAAGATTGATGGGGGCAGCGGATATTTGATGTGTTTTTCTCAAGTTTGCAAAGTTTCAAGTATCTGATCTATGCTTAATGAATTTTGTTCGCCACTCAGCATATTTTTAATGGCAAGTTTACCGGTTTTTATTTCTTCATCACCAATGATAATGGCATAAGGAATTTGCTTCTTATTGGCATACTCCATTTGCTTTTTGATTTTGCTGATGTCGGGATAGATTTCAGATGCAATACCCACATCGCGAATTTGTTGCAAAACTTTCAATCCGTATTTAAAGCTTGCCTCATCAAAATGTGTAATCAATACTTTAGATGTCTGCTCTGCCTCTTGTGGAAACAGATTCAATTCATCTAATACATCATATATTCTGTCGATACCAAAAGAAAACCCTACGCCAGAAACATCAGGTAATCCGAAAATTCCGGTTAGGTCATCGTATCTGCCTCCTCCGCCAACACTTCCAATTTTCACATTATTTACTTTCAGTTCGAAAATCGTTCCGGTATAATAACTAAGCCCACGGGCAAGTGCGGCATCAATCATCAGGTTGGCATCATCACTTCCTGAAGTTGCAAGCAAGGATAAAATTTCATTGAGTTCTTTAATGCCTTTTGCGCCTTGTTCGGTTTTGCCGATCTCCTGTTCCAGAAAAGCTAACTTTTCTTCATTGCCAGCCGCATGGTTTAAAATGTTGAAAAGTTTAGTGGTTTGTGTTACGCTAAAGCCGGCTTCCTCTAATTCTTTTTTTACTTGCGCTTCTTCCATTTTATCCAGCTTATCAATAGCAGTAAAGAGCATCCTTTCTTTTCCTAACGCGCCTAAAGTTTCGGCCAGTCCAAAAAGTATACCCCTGTGGTTGATTTTGATGGTGTAGTCGCTCAGCCCAATTTTTTGAAATACTTCTTTGATCATGAGCACAATTTCCAATTCGCAGAGCAAAGAGTTGGTGCCTACCACATCGGCATCGCATTGGTAAAACTCTCTGTATCGGCCTTTTTGGGGTCTGTCGGCCCGCCATACAGGTTGAATCTGGTAACGCTTGAAGGGAAAGCTGATCTCATTGCGGTTCATGACCACAAAGCGCGCAAACGGAACGGTGAGGTCATAGCGGAGGCCTTTTTCTGAAAATCTTCTTCTAAGGGTCTGATGATTGAAAATTTCATTAATGATATTATAGAATAGACTGAAATTGGTCATTAACAAATCATGTATATAAAAATCAATATCACTTTGTTTAATCGTTTCGTGAAAATTTATCTTTCTGATTAACTCAGACAATAAGATTGATATTTCACCAAGTCTATTTTCAAGCGTTTCTATAATCGTATTTAACTCAGCATATTCAAAAGAAAGTCCCTCAACCATTCGACCCTTACAAATTATCTTGTAGTACTTGGAAAGCCACTCTTTAAGAGCTTCACTATTCCTAGCTTGCTTTAAATCTAAATACTGAACATTTTTAAATTTGTCATTATTCACCCCCAGTAACTCATAAGCCACTTGTTTTATCGATTGAAGAAGGAAATAGTTAATTTTTGATACTTCAACCCCAGAACTTGAATAAAAATCACCGCTTTCCAAAACATTAAACAACAGCTTATCACCCTCATCTCCATATTTCCCGGTTAGGGTTGTTAAATTCTCCATGGCCGGGGTTTCCAAAGGCAGAAAGCCATACTTTTTAAAGGTGGCGGCAATATGCTCTATGATGAATTTTCTGCGGGCCATAATTTTGGGCCCAAAATCTCTGGTACCTTTTGGCAGGCTGGGTTTCTGACTCATGGGTGTAAAACTACAAACTATAATGAAAACGTGGCAAAATGGCCTAAAAATGCCGATTTTATTAATCTTGGGCTTTTTATTTTTTTAGATCGAGCTATGCATTAACTTTGCCATCCCTTTACAAAAAATGACAATTAAATGGCTGTAACGAGACTAAAACGCAAGAACAGAAAGCTTAAATCAAGGTCTAAAGTTAGACAAGCAAGTATCAAAAACCTTAACGCTAAACCGGTGATTAAATCGGTAGATGTTGAGGCTATTAAAGAAGAATTTAAGGCGAAAGCCACCAAGAAATAGAGAGGCTTCTAATGCGTAGGAGCCAAGAAATTAGCTTCTTAACGCTGCAGACCTATTTTGCCATAGTCGAGGGGCCACATCACATTTTTTCATTTCGCTATGAATCCGTGATGTGGCCTTCAGCCTCTCTTACCTAGTTCAATTACCTGTAAATTACTGATACTGCCCTTATTCAGCTCAAAGCGGATAAGGGTTTTGATTTTGTGAAAACCCTGGTTGCCTGCAGCACCCGGGTTTATGAAAAGCATTTGATTGAATTGCGGGTCTTTCTCAATTCTTAGAATATGTGATGACCGCAAATGAGTATTTGTGGCGCACTTTCCTGCAGCATGCTTTTTACCCTGCGGTTATACCTGGGTGGAGTTCCTGCAATGTGTGTAATCAGTATATCCAAACCCTCACAATTAAAGCGGAGGTTCTCCGGGAAGGCTCGTCTTACGCTGCTATCGTCAATATTGCCATAAACCGCTTTGAAGGGTTTAAAGCTTTCAAGTTTATACACGAGCTTCATGCTGCCAATATCACCCGCATGCCAAATTTCATCACAGTCTTTAAAGTGTTCAAATACCGATTCTGGCAAATAATCGTGCGTATCTGAAAGTAAACCGATTTTCATTTTGAATTGTAGACCTATCAAAAGTACATTTAAATAAGTTTTTTACTCACCAAATTATGGCGCTTACTCCCTCTAAAATGTTAGCACTGGGCACTATTGCTCCGGATTTCAGATTGCCTGATGTTGTTTCTGGCGAGATGCGCTCATTGGATGAGCTGAAATCTGATAAGGCTACGGTTGTCATGTTTATATGTAATCATTGCCCTTACGTGAAGCATGTTAATCCTGAATTGGTAAAAATGGCCAATGAATTTATTCCTAAAAATGTTTCTTTCATTGCCATTAGTTCAAATGATACTGAGGCATACCCTGAAGACAGGCCCGAAAAGATGAAAGAGGTTGCCAGACAATGGAACTATCCATTTCCTTATTTATTTGATGAAAGTCAGGATATTGCCAAAGCCTACGAAGCTGCATGTACACCTGATTTTTACTTGTTTAACAAAGATTTGGAGCTGGTATATCGTGGCCGATTGGATGAGTCGAGACCGGGTTCTGAAATTCCGCTTACGGGCAAAGATCTTAGACAAGCCATTGATGATGTTTTGAAGGGCAATCAGGTAAATGAACAACAACTTCCTAGTTTGGGCTGTAATATCAAATGGAAAGAGTAGACCAGGGTAAACGCTATGACCTGCGTTTTAGCGATTGAGCTTACAGATTAAAGATTTTACTTTTAATTTTCGATCTATATCCTTAATTATGCAAGCCTCGGTTCTTTTACCTTAATCCTTAGGATATGAAAACTCTAGTAACGCTGTTTGTCTTGTTGGCTTTTTCTATTCATTCAATGGCTAATAATCTCCCTTCACTTGAAAAAGATGCACAAAATCTTCAGCAACGATATCTTGTGCTGAAAGCCAAAACCGAGTCATATAACGAATACAAGGTTATTAGAGAAAGTTTGCTGGATAGCTTCTGGCAAATGGCGCTGGACTCAATCAATGAAGCAAAGGCAGAAATTAGCAATAAGGCGCAGGAGATTAAAAACCATCAGTTAAGAATTGATGCTATTACTGCTGATTTGCAAGCTAAGGAATCTGAGGTTGAAGATATTCTTCATGCCGGCACGCACATTAGTTTTTTGGGGATTGACTTTGGTAAAGGTTTCTTCAAATCAGTTTTTCTGATTCTTGTTTCCAGCTTATTGGCAGTTTCAGTTTTCTTATTGTGGAGCCTTAGATCTTCGCTTTCATCTGCTAAAGAAAGCCGCAAATTATTTGAGCAGGTGAATGCCGAATATGAAGACTACAAACGGAAGTCACTTGAAAAGCAGATGAAGCTTAGCAGGGAATTGCAAAACGAGCGCAATAAGCTGCTCGAACTTCGTCATGCCGGTTAGCCTATCGTCAGGATTAAAATAAATCAGGATACCTCTATTGCAGGTCTGCCGCACAAGCGCTTAGCTTTGTGTTTTATACCCTATGTCATTGTACAGAAAAGTGAAGTCGGTTGAGCGGCTGTTCTCCGAACTTCAGCAAGAGATCAGTGCTTTCCAAAGTGCCTCTGAACTTCATTGTAAAACAGGTTGTGGTAAGTGCTGCTTTAAACCAGACATAGAAGCCACAATTCTGGAATTTATACCGCATGCTTATTTTGTTTACAAACAAGGTAAGGCTTTTGAATGGCTTAATAAGCTTAAGGAGGATAGCTCGCCAGTCTGCACTTTACTCAATCCTTTTTTAATCGGAAAGGGGCAGTGCAGCACTTACAACTATCGCGGGCTCATCTGCAGATTGTTTGGCTATAGCGGCAGAAGAAATAAGTATGGCAAGATAGAATTAGTTACCTGTGATATCATTAAAACAGAACAGGCAGATACTTATAATAAAACCAAACAAGGTATTGAAAATGGATTAATGCAATTACCAATCATGCACCACTATTACAGTCGCTTAACAACCATTGATCCTGCACTTTCAGATAAATTTTATCCTGTTAACCAGGCCATCAGAAAGGCTATTGAAGTGGTGCTGCATTATTATGCCTACCGTCCTGGCCGCCTGCCTAAATCAGCTTAAGAATTAATGCAGCTTGCTGTACAATGTGCTGCATAAATTTTAGGGCATTATTGGAAACTTTACCTGAAAGCTCAATTTCACTATTTGCCTGCCAAGTATCCATATAACCTATGGAAGCCAAAATAATCAATGCTACCAGAATGCCCGAAGCTATGATTAACCTTCTTTTAAATTGCAAACTGTTCATATGTGCTTCTTATCATGCTATGTGCCAAAGAAAAAAACCTTACTTATGACTGATTTTAAAGCCTCTTTCTCTTAAAACGTTCATTTCTGAACAGAAAACCGCCCTATTTCCGGACATCTCATGGTTACAAATTAGCCATTCAGGAAATAGAGTAGAGGTTTAAGAATCTTTTCTTATTAGATTTGTTGTATTAAGAGTTCAAAAATTACAGGGTACATGCAGAAAATTTTCAGTTCAATACTAATTGTTCTAATTGCTTCAGTTTTTACTGCTTTTAAATTGTATACAACAACTGAAGAGGATGCAAAGAAAGAAGAGCCAAGTCCGGTAAAGTGGATGACCTTTGAAGAAGCTATTGAGAAATCAAAAACAGAAAAAAGAAAAATTTTCATTGATGTTTATACCGATTGGCGCGGCTGGTGTAAAGTAATGGATAAGAATACTTTCAGCGATGCTGAAGTTGCCAACGTTTTGAACAACCATTTTTACCCCGTAAAATTCAATGGTGAGCAAAAAGAAGATGTAATTTTTAATGGCGTTACTTTCAAATTTGTTGAGTCTGGCAGAAACGGATATCATCAGTTGGCTGCAGCTTTACTAAATAATCAGTTAAGTTATCCAACTGTTGTATTTTTAGATGAAGAATTCAGGATGATACAACCTTTGCCTGGTTATAAGCAAAAAGAGGAGTTTCATAAAATAGCCAAGTTTATTGGTGAGGATCATTTCAGAAGTGTTAGCTGGCAAGATTACCAGACAAAGTACAAATCTCCTTATCTTTAATTAAAAAGCCGGACTAATTAGCCCGGCTTTTTATTGATGCACCGTTCAATTAAGCATTAATGCTT
>DAOLDI010000099.1:0-7357 GCA_035327445.1 Cyclobacteriaceae bacterium
ATCTTTTGATCATACTCACAAAATCCATGAGCCTGCCCGATACACGCGAATCTAAAAAGCTGTTGATGTTTTCGAGCACTTCCCAAATGCTGATGCCATGGTCATTGGCCGCTACAATTATTTTATCGATGCTGGAATCGCCAATGCCCCGCTTGGGTAAGTTTACAATTCTTCTGAAAGAGGCTTCGTCTTGTGTGTTTAAGGTAAAGCGCAGATAAGCCAGAATGTCTTTGATTTCTTTACGCTGATAGAAGGAGAGACCCCCTACAACTTTGTACTTGATGTTCATTCTGCGCAGGGCTTCTTCTATGGCACGGCTCTGACTGTTGGTTCTGTACAAGACAACAAAATCGCTAAAAGCCAATTGGTGTTTCATACGTTCCTCAAAAATAGAAGTGGCTACCAGTTTACCTTCTTCATTATCTGAAATGGCGCGCAGCAAATCAATCAAGGAGCCTTCTTCATTTTGTGTCCATATATTTTTAGGCAGCTGCGCACGATTTTTTTTGATTACGGAATTAGCCGCATCCACAATGTTTTTTGTTGAGCGATAATTCTGTTCCAGCTTAATCACCTTCAGGTCGGGGTAGTCTCGTTCAAAGTTGAGTATGTTGGTAATGTCTGCCCCCCGAAATGCATAAATGCTTTGGGCATCATCACCCACCACACAAATGTTTTGTCTTACTGCAGCCAGCTTTCTGATAATGTAATACTGGCAGAGGTTGGTATCCTGGAACTCATCAACCAAAACAAAATGAATCATCTGCTGGTATTTGTTCAAAACATCCAGGTGTTCTCTGAAAAGTTTATCGGTATTATAAAGCAGGTCATCAAAATCCATAGCGCCTGCTTTGAAGCAACGCTGTGCATAAGCTTTGAAGATATTGCCAATCTCCGGACGCAGGTTGGCGGCATCATCTCCCATAAGTTCAGCATGGTTGAGGTAATCCTGCCAGGAAATGAGCCTGTTTTTGGCCGATGAGATGCGGTTGTAAACTGTTGAAGCTTTATAAGTGGCTTCATCGAGCCCCATTTCTTTTACAATGTTTTTGATCAGGGTCTTGCTGTCGTCTGTATCGTAAATAGTGAAATTATTTGGATAGCCCAGGTAATGTGCTTCTGCGCGCAGTATGCGGGCAAATACACTATGGAAGGTACCCATCCAGATATTGCGGGCATCGGCACCGGCCACTTTTTCAATGCGGTGGCGCATTTCTTTGGCGGCCTTATTGGTAAAAGTGAGCGCCATAATGCTGAAGGGGTCAACATCATGTGCTTTAATCAGGTGCGCAATTCTGTAGGTAAGCACCCTTGTTTTGCCAGAACCTGCACCGGCTATAATCATGCAGGGTCCTTGTGTATTGATAACGCCCTCTTTTTGCGGAGGATTCAGCTGCTCCAGATAATCCATACTCATGAGCGCGCAATTTACAATATGTTAGGGAAGATCGGCATCGGAAATATTTTGTATTTCAGCCCGGAATAATTTTCTTTTTTTCTTGCTGATGAAGCACACTAAAGCTCAATCTTTTAGGTGGTAAGACTTTAAGTATGTCGTATAATAGATTTACTTTTGATAAAGTTTTTTTCTTGATAAATCCCTTTTCAAGCGGTCCGCAATTATTACCCGAAGATGGCCTGCAGGTTACTCCGGCAGAGCCCTGGTTCAGGCTCAAGCAGCAGGTAATGCTTAAGTACACAGCTGCTTATGTAAAAAATATGAACTACAGGGTGAATGAGCTGATGCTTGTTGATTTATATGCAGGTAACGGTTTACATAGTATTGGAAGTTTACAAAACCGCTATGCCGACTATGACCTGAGCCTGCTGGCCGGTGCATTTGCGTTTAAGAAATTTTGCTTTTGTCCGGTGGGTTCAGAAGATGCAAAGGCATTGCGCATTCGCGTGAATCGTTGGTATAAAGACAATAATGTATTGATACTGGAGGGCGACAGAAAAGATCTGATCAAACGCATAAAACTGTACATACCCAAAAGCAGCGGTTCATTTAAAGTGAGTACCTTTTGCGTGGTAGATGCATTTTCGCTCAAGCTTGATTTTGTTTGGTTCGATTTACTGGCCGATCATAATTTTGATTTCATGCTGGTGTTCACGTTTCCTTTAAATGAAGTACAAAACTGGAAGTATTATCTGACGGAAGAGAAACAAACCATCAGCAAATTTCTGGGCTCATGGAATGGTTTTGAGAAATTGCAACGTGCCAGTACTGATAATGTGAGTTTTTACAAAAAACTTTTTGAACTGCATCAACAAGATATGAAGCTGCTGGGCTACGATTGCCTGGTGCATACCCACAAATTAGATTCTGACCTGATGCGCATTCCTTTTTACTTTACCGTATGCTTTACGCGCTCAGTTTCTGCCAAGCTGATGCAAAAAGAGTTGGGTGAGTTTGATCAAATGGATTTGTTTAACTGATTATTCCCCATTACCGATTATGATTAAAATTGATAACGTAATTCTTTCTGATGATATCAAAGAACAATTTTTTGTTTGCGATCTGGAAAAATGCAAAGGCGCCTGCTGTGTTGAGGGTGAGTGGGGCGCACCACTTGAGGCTGATGAACTACCCATACTGGATGAAATTTTAGAAGATGTTAAACCTTACCTTACTAAAGCAGGCTTAAAAGCCATTGCCAAGCACGGACCATATATTTTGGATGGTGATAATGAGTATTCAACAACTACTATAGGTGGTAAAGAATGCGCCTTTGCTTATTATGATGATCGTGGCATATTAAAGTGCGGCATTGAAAAGGCACACCAGGAAGGTAAGGTCGATTTTAAAAAACCTATTTCCTGTCATTTATATCCGATCAGAATTACGAAGTATGATAATTATGATGCGGTAAATTACCACCGTTGGCATATATGTTCGCCAGCCTGTACTTTAGGAGAAGCGCTGAAAGTTCCGCTGTATGTTTTTCTGAAAGATTCGCTGATCAGAAAATACGGAAGAACCTGGTACAATAAACTGGTAAAAGTTATTGAGCAGGGTTCCTCCGATGAAACTTAGAATAATTACTCTCTGCTGTATGATTTAAGTCTATTGAGTAATTCCTGATCCTTTAATGCTTCGAGCGGAGTGATTTTGTTTTTATTCGGATCAAGCTGATAGTAAGTATCTTTATAGAAGAAGAACACCATTTTGCTTTTTCCGGTATTGAATTCAAGCACTTCATACAAGCTCTTATCAAAGGAACCGTATAAAATCAATTTATCTTCGCTAAAGCGATAATGAAAATTGTTCCTGGCATCAGCATCTTCAATTTCAACAACAATGCCTGTTATCTTTAAGCTTGATGTCTCGGTATCTGTAATTACGGGCATGGTTTTCTCTTCAGCAGGTGTTAAGTCTTCATCAAATTCTACAATGTTGATATTGGGTTGCGCTTCTTTTTTAACTTGATTTTGCTGATTAGCTGAAGATTTTTGCTTAGCTGAGGGAGGAATGTTTTTTACCTCGTTAACCTCAGCTTCAGCAATTGTTTCTTCTGCTTCTGCTTCAGTTTCTGTAGCCTCAACCAGTACTTCTTCTTCAATACTTGCCGGTTCCGGGTTGTTTTCAATTGTTGTTTCTGCATTATAGAACAACCAAATACCTGTAACTATCAGCGCGGCTACACTTACAATACCCAATGCTGCTTTTAGTCCTGTACTTCCTGCAGTATTTTGCCAGGCACCTGCCGGCACATTATTCAATATAGCTTTCAGCTCGGCTATACGCGCCTGCTGAATTTCTTTTACAATTGCTTTTTGCAGTTCAACTTCCTTCCTTAAAGCTGCGTCATGCAGCATGGCTTGTTCAAAGCCCGTCTTTTCGAGCTCGGGAAGTTTATCGTTCACATAATCATCTAATAATTCTTCGTACTTCATCTTAGTCTAAAAAGTCTTTTTCTGAAAAAATGCTCTTCACCAATTCATCTAATTTTTTCTTGCATTTATATTTTTTTGTTTTGGCAGTATCTGTATTTGCGAAGTTGAGTTTGTCTGCTATTTCCTGCATTCCTAAACCATCGAAATAGTAATACATCAAAACTTTTTTACAGGTATCATCTAACTGGTCGATGCATTTCCTGATGTTCCTCGCTTTTTCATCTGTGTCAAAGTCCATGCTATGTGCAGTGTCTTTGCTTTCATAAGCCAGGCGTTTTTTTCTTTCCAGTTCTTTACGCCACAGGTTTTGACAGATGCTGTAAATGAACGTGCTGATCTTGGCGGTAAGCACCAGGTTTCCAGAAGTTGCCTTTTGCCAAAACACAATCAGGGCATCCTGGTAAATATCCCGCGCTTCTTCCTCGGTGCCGCTGTTGTTGATTACCATTTTGGTCATCATGCGATAGTACTTTTTATAAAGCACCTCCAAGGTCTTTTCGTCTCCCCGGCAAATTCTGTCGAAGATCTCTTTTTCGTTCATTGCTTAAGCTCGTTCTGTATACAGTAGGTTAAATCCAGGTAACCTGAGGTTCAGGTCAATACATTATTATTACGATAACCGGAATTATAGCCAGTTCAGTGGTGCTGGCTTAGTCTGGTCTTAGCCAGGTTTGGGTACGATACAAGAAACCCCAATAGCCGCGCACCATTAGTTTATCATCCTCCAACCAGATTTTGCAGCGGTAAATCTTGCCTTCGTCTGGTTTCAATACAGTGCCGCCACTATATTCTGATCCTGATTTTTTCATGTCTCTGATGATCTCCATACCAATTACTTTTTTACCGAATCGTTCATCTTCTTTGGGGCATTTATCGCAAATAGGATCGGGGTCTTCTCCTGGCTTTCTATAAAGCTGAACAATCTTGCCATAAATTTTACCGCTTTGCTCATAGATTTCTACGATAGATTTGGGATCACCTGTTTCATCATCAATGGTTTTCCATTTTCCGGTAATACTTTGAGCATTAGCTATTGCCAAAAAGCCAAACATTAAGAGTAGCAGCAGGATGTTCTTTTTCATAATTCTCGGGTTTAATCAATAAAAAAAGGCTGTTCTCTTTTAAAGAACAGCCTCAATATACTAAAGTTTAATGCTTATTCAGTTTCTGTTACTTCAGAAAAGGCTGTTGCTGCCTCTTCAACAATTTCAATAACAGGTTTAGTTTCAATGCTGCTGTGATGATCGCTCTTTACAGAAATATGCGGAGCAATTACCAGTGCTACAATTGAAGTTAGCTTGATGAGGATATTCATAGAAGGACCGGATGTATCTTTGAATGGATCACCTACAGTATCTCCTGTAACCGAAGCTTTATGTGGTTCTGATTTTTTGTAAAACATTTCACCATTTATCTCAACACCCTTCTCGAAAGACTTTTTGGCATTATCCCAGGCGCCACCTGCATTATTCTGGAACATGCCCATCAATACACCTGATACGGTGATACCTGCCAAAACACCTCCCAAAACTTCAGGGCCAAAGGTAAAACCAACTGCTACAGGCACAACCAAAGCAATTGAACCGGGTAAAATCATTTCACGTATTGAAGCTTGTGTAGAGATAGCCACACACTTATCGTACTCAGGGGTTGCTTTGCCCTCCATGATGCCCGGAATTTCTTTGAACTGTCTGCGTACTTCATTTACCATGGCCATGGCCGCACGACCAACTGCTGCAATGGCTAATGATGAGAAGATGAATGGTATCATGCCTCCAACAAATAACCCTGCCAGTACATCGGCTTTATAAATATCTATTGAATCAATACCAGCCAAACCAACAAATGCTGCAAAGAGCGCAAGGGCAGTTAAAGCTGCTGAAGCAATGGCAAAGCCTTTACCTGTTGCTGCAGTTGTATTACCTACCGCATCCAATACATCGGTTCTGCCTCTTACTTCTTCTGGCAGTGCACTCATTTCTGCAATACCACCCGCGTTATCAGCAATAGGTCCGAAAGCATCAATGGCTAGCTGCATAGCTGTTGTGGCCATCATGCCAGCAGCGGCAATGGCAACACCATAAAGACCAGCCAATAAGTAAGATCCGTAAATACCAGATGCTAAAACAAGAATGGGTAGCATGGTAGATTCCATACCTACAGCCAAACCGCCTATGATGTTGGTGGCATGCCCTGTAGATGATTGCTTTACAATTGACATAACAGGACGCTTACCAATTGAAGTGTAGTATTCAGTAATTAAACTCATCAAAGCACCTACTACTAAACCAAGCACAATAGCCCAGAATACATTGATGGCCTGAAACTCAAAACCACGAATGGATAATGATTCAGGCAACATCCAGGTTACAATGAAGTAAGAGGAAATGGCAGTAAGCATGATTGATGACCAGTTACCCATGTTAAGAGCGGCTTGTACATTACCTGACTCTTTGCTGATGCGCACGAAGAAGGTGCCTACGATTGAGAAGATCAAACCAACACCGGCTATCAACATTGGTAATAAGATAGGAGCAATGCCACCGAAGTTATCGGCTGATACAATTTCTCTTCCCAAAACCATGGTAGCCAGGATAGTGGCCACATAAGAACCGAACAAGTCGGCACCCATACCTGCTACATCACCCACGTTATCACCTACGTTATCGGCAATTGTTGCGGGATTGCGCGGATCATCTTCAGGAATACCGGCTTCTACTTTACCTACTAAGTCAGCGCCCACATCAGCAGCTTTGGTATAAATACCACCGCCAACACGCGCGAATAATGCGATTGATTCTGCACCAAGAGAAAAACCTGCCAGCACTTCCAATGCTTTTTCCATTTCCAATCCGTTTACATCACCACCTGTGCTGATGACATAAGTCTGGTAGAAAAAGATGAATAAACTTCCCATACCTAATACGGCTAATCCGGCAACGCCTAAGCCCATAACAGAACCACCTGTGAAAGAAACTTTCAAGGCTTTAGCTAAACTGGTACGCGCAGCTTGTGTAGTGCGCACATTGGCTTTGGTAGCGATGTTCATACCTACCCATCCTGCGAAAGCAGAAAAAACAGCACCTATCACAAATGAGATGGCAATTACGGGCGAAGAAGTTTCTACCGTTGTGCCAGACCAGGCCAGCAATAAACCGGTAATAACTACAAAGTAGGCCAATACTTTCCATTCTGCTTTAAGAAAAGCAAGAGCGCCTTGCGCGATGTAGGTGGAGATTTGTTTCATTTTTTCGTCTCCGGCATCTTGTTTAGCTACCCAAAGCGCTTTAACGAACATTACAAGCAAGCCTACAATGCCGAGTGCGGGAATAAGAAATACAATACTGTTCATGGTTATTTATTTCGCTTAATTAATTGATTTAGAGTTAAAAACCAGCCTGAAATCGCAGGAGGCTTTTTAAAAGCAAGCGCAAAGATAGAACAAGCGGTTTATTTTAAA
>DAOLDI010000100.1:0-7341 GCA_035327445.1 Cyclobacteriaceae bacterium
GTTGATGAGTTTCTTTTTGAAAACAGGTTGGCCCGGACTGTACTGGTATTTCATATTGAAATCAGACAAACTTTGTGCTGCCAATATAAATGGCAACTGCAGAACGAGTATAATTAATATCAGCCTGGTCATATCTCAATTCAAAAAATTACGTATGCTAATACTAACAAATTCTTGTATAATTTTGCTCGGTATTTATGGTAATGAAACAAATTTACACTACAGAAATCACTTCTGAATCAATTACATCAGATAACCCTATACATCAACGATTATTAAAGGCATATGTTATAGTGAAAAACATGGTGCAAGGCGATCTGCTTGAGGTAGGTTGTGGAGAGGGCAGAGGCATTGACCTGCTTTTACCTGCCATAAAAAGCTATACTGCTATTGATAAAATCAAAACTGCTGTTGATAAGCTCAGTGAGAAATATCCGCAAGGCAGGTTTTACAGCGGCAATATTCCACCTTTAAAACAGTTTGATGATAATACTTTTGATACCCTCATCAGTTTTCAGGTAATTGAGCACATCAGGCAAGATGGAGAATTTTTGAAAGAGATTCACCGTTTGCTAAAACCAGGAGGCAAAGCCTATATTACTACGCCCAACAGAAAGATGTCGCTTACCCGAAACCCCTGGCACATCAGAGAATATTTACCAGAAGAATTAACTGCACTCTGCCAGAAATATTTTCAGGAAGTAGAGATGAAGGGAATAAGTGGCAATGAAAAAGTGATGCAATATTTTGAGATGAACAGAAAATCGGTACAACGCATAACCCGTTTTGATATACTGAAATTGCAATACCGATTACCGGCTGCTGTTCTAAGATTGCCCTACGAAATATTAAACAGAATGAACAGGAATAAATTACAAGGCACTGATAATGCCTTGGTAAAAAGTATCAGGCACGATGATTACCTGTTAACAGATGATGCAAGTGATGCATTGGATTTATTTGCGATTCTGAAGAAATAAAAAATCCGGACTGTTGTATCCGGATTTTCTTTATCTGAAATATTTTCTATTAAAACATTCTTAACTCTCTCATAAAGAGTGCATGCTTCTCATACGCTTTTTCATATTCAGCTGCCAGTTCATCAAGTCCGTTCTTATATAAAATTCGCTGTAATTCCATAAGTGTTACAACCGCTTTTTGCAATTCATTGCCCAGCACTTTTCCACTGCGCAAATAGTATTCAGCAAGTTCATCACTTCTGCGGCCTAAAATTTTTGCCATTTCAATTGCTCTCTCCTCTTCACCTGCGCGGAAGAGTAAGTCTACCGTTCGTGCATTGGTATAGTCATATGGAACAGCCTTGTCGGGCATTGCAGATAACATACGCAGCAGTACTTCGCCTCCGCGATTTATATCACCTCTGTCAAGCAATGCTTCTGCCAATGAATTGAAACTGCTGCGGTGGTTCAACACAAAGCCGCGATAGTCTTCATTGTAATAAGCACGTTCATCATCCAGGCCTCTGAAGTTGAATTTATTCATCATGTTCTGATAAGAAACTTCAACATTCACAAAATCTTTTCTGGGACTTGGATTTTCAACCGGAATAATGCGGTAAGCATTTCCTTCTTGTATGGCGTAGCGTTCAAGATCAAGATTTATCTGCGCCATTGATGTATTGTTTAAATACAGCGGACGCTCCCAATTATTGCTTGAAAGCAAATCTAAAAATGCAAGGTCTTGCTTTTGCAGTGCATTGCCTTTTAGTCTTATCACCATCTGATCAACAATTAGACTATCATACTCTTCGGGCACAAAGCCAAGTGCTCTTACCCTTTCTTTGTCAACCTTCATGGTAAAGGTGCGGCTGGGCACACGATTCACGTTATCGGCATAAGGGTATCTCAACAAAGGATCATTTCGTTTTAACAGATTGATGTATTGACCTACATCAATGCTTTCAATTTTGCGGCCCATGTCTTCAAAAGGGAGGTAATCATTAGGTCCGCCTTGTCTGTAGTGATCAATGGTTAGCGTATATGGGAATGGCTCTGACTCATAGTGTCTGCGTTTGCTTTGCGCTATGTACCAGTCTGTATTATAGTAACTTAATACAACTGCACGCAAATCTGTACGGAAGCCTTCAACTTCTTGCACGTACCAAAGCGGGAAAGTATCATTATCGCCCCCGGTGAAGATAATTCCATTTGGTGCGCACGAGTCCAGGTAATTTTTAGCTGAGTCAACCGAGAAAAATCTGTGCGAACGATCATGATCATCCCAATTTTCTTTAGCCATTAATACAGGGGCAATCATACATAATGCAGTTGCAATGCCAGTTCGCAGATTTTCTTTTTTGATAAAACGTTTTGTTGCATTTGCAATGGCTAAAACCGAGAAGCCTATCCAGATGGCGAAGGCATAAAAAGATCCAACATATATATAATCTCTTTCTCTGGGTTCAACGGGAGGTGAGTTAAGGTAAAGTACTAACGCTGCACCTGTTAGGAAAAAGAGTAAACCCACTACGGCAAAATTTTTCGGATCTTTTTTGAGTTGATAAAACAATCCGATGAAACCGAGCAGGAAGGGAATCATGAAATAGTTATTTCTTGCGCGGTTGTTGGCCAGCAGTTCGGGTAAGTCCTGGTTCCATCCATCTGGCCCAAGCCAGTCGGCATTTTGAATATCACTTTCACGCCCTGCAAAATTCCACATGAAGTAGCGCCAGTACATCCACCCTAACTGATGCTTGAACATGAAATACATGTTATCTATGAAGTTCGGTTTCTGCCCTTCGCGCAGGCCAAGAATTTCGCGGTACCTTCTTTGGTGATTGGGATCGGTACTGTATATCCTGGGCAGAATAGTCATCTGGTTCGGATCGTACACATAAGTAAATTTCCTGTCGGCTATTTCATACCTGTCTTTGCCTTTGATGTAGTTGGCTGCTCCTTGTTTGGTATCAATAGGCCTGCCTGCTGTAAAATATTGACCATAGAAAAGTGGTCTGCTGCCATATTGTTCGCGCTTAAGGTAACGCACAAAGGCCATCACATCTGAAGGATCATTCTCATCAATTGGCGGATTGTAATTTGATCTGATTACAACCACTGCGTATGACATGTAGCCAATAAGAATAAATGCTGTTGATATCAGAAACGTATTCCACACCACTTTTCCTTTTTTCTGCGTGATGTAAATACCGTAAATCAATCCGGCAATAAGTAATAATGAAAAGAAAAGTGCTCCAGAACCAAAGGGCATTCTGAGTGTATTCACAAAAAAGATCTCGAAGCTTCCGGCAATGGTGGGCAAACCGGGGATAATGAGATCGTTGATAAATATTACTATACCACCACTTATGAGTAAAGTAAAGATAACACCCCATCTGGTTGGCTTGTATTTTTTGAAGTAGTAAATCAAGCCTAATGCAGGTATTGTTACCAGGTTTAAGAGGTGAACACCAATTGATAGCCCCATCATGTAAGCGATGAGAATTATCCAGCGGTTGGCTTTGCTTTCGTCTTCAATCAGTTCCCACTTTAATATCGCCCAAAAAACAAAAGCGGTAAAGAAAGATGACATGGCATATACTTCTGCCTCAACTGCAGAAAACCAAAATGAATCTGAAAAGGTATAAGCTAAAGCACCTACAGCGGCAGCACCCATTAACAACCAGATTTTTTCTGCAGGTATTTCTTCGTTGGCCTTAATGCCTAATAGTTTACGGCCCAGCATTACAATAGACCAGAACAAGAACAAGATGGTGAAGCCACTGGCCAGCACGCTTGAAATGTTTATCCAATAGGCAACCTGTTCAACATCGCCCATGGCAAGAAATGAAAACATTCTGCCAATAAGCAAAAACAATGGGGCACCCGGAGGGTGAGGAACTTGTAATTTATATGATACGGCAATAAACTCTCCGCAGTCCCAATAACTGGCAGTTTGTTCTACTGTAAGCCAATACACTAGGGTGGCAATGGTAAAAATAATCCAGCCGCTGATGTTGTTAACCTTCTGAAAATTCATCTATCTGTTAAAATTTGAATTGGCGAAAATAATAAAAAGACCCATTATGGTTTTGCCGCTAATCAATTAGCCATAAATGAGCAGGTAATAGCCTAACCACATGAAAAACAAGGGTACATAAGTAGCTAAAACGACAATCCAGGCTTTGCGGATGTCTTTTCTGATATAAAAGGCAAGGCCAGAAGCTAATAAATACCAGTAGAATATTTCAAATGCATTGAGTGCTTTGAGTGGATAATAGAATTTCTGTGATAGTTGAGCAAAATCGAAAAATTGTATAAGTGAGAAAGGATAGAAAGCACGTATTTCGAAAAGACTGGGATCGGGCACAAAGAACATAAACCAGATCACCTTCAGAAATTCGGGTAAAATGAAAATAAATTCTGCCAGTAAAACCACATTCCACGATTGCTTGTAGGTAACCCGGTAACCAAATGTGAAGCAGCCAACCCAAACAACAAATGATATTACGGTGATTTTCCAGAGATAGATAATTGGTATGCTGAGGTAATCAAGCGTATTAAATAAAGTGAATATCCAACCCAATCCTTCGCCTTCTAAAAATTGAAAGGCAGCGGTGGCACTTTCAATGAAAGTTTTACGTATAAAAAGCATTGCAAAAGTGATGAGACACAAGAGTATGAAAACTAACCTTTTGTCTGCTTTTGCTGTTGATTCAAAGAAATTTTGCAAGGGCACGAAAATTGATTGATTGAAGCGATTATATTCAATTAAGTTTGCAACCGCATTTTAAGTATCCAAATATGAGGATTTTTATATCCATAATACTCTTAACAATAATTAATTCAATGACACTGGCGCAGGCGCCAAAAAAGGATACTACAATTATTCTGCTGTCTGATATTACCGTTCAAATTGAAATTACAGAGGCACTTGAAGATTTATATAATTTTCAATTTGAAAAGGCTGAGAAACAATTCAGGTGGTTGAAGCAAAAATATGCCTGGCATCCGCTGCCATATTTTTTAATGGGTATGAGCGAGTGGTGGAAAATTATGCCTAATCCGCGCGAAACTGCAAATGATGAAAGGTTTCTGGCTTACATGGACTCGGCCATTTTTAAAGCCGAAAAGCTTTACCGTATGCCTGAGTTTAAAGTAGAAGCTTCTTTTTTTCTGTCAGCTTCTTATGGATTTAAGGGCAGGTTGTATTCGGATGAAGACCGAAAGCAATGGTCAAAAGCAATATCAACCGGTAAGAGTGCGCTAAATTATTTAGAGGATAGCAAAGGATACCATGATTTGAGTCCTGAGTTATTATTTGGCGATGCCCTTTACAATTATTTTTCAGTTTGGGTGCCAGAAAATTATTCATTGCTAAAACCCGTATTAATGTTTTTTCCTAAAGGCGATAAGGAGCTTGGCGTTAAACAATTAAGAGAAGTTTCATACAATGCTTTTTACACGCGTATTGAAGCTATGGTTTGGTTAATGCGTATTCTGAATAATTACGAGAACAAACAGATAGAGGCATTTAATCTTAGTGAATACTTACACAAAACATATCCTGATAATCCCTACTTCCATCGCTATTACGCACGCATGTTATATTCACTAGGCAGGTATGCCGAAATGGATTCAGTTGCCACTGATATTCTTCAGAAAATAGAAAGTGGCAAAAGAGGATATGAGGCTAATAGTGGCAGGTATGCAGCTTTTTTTCTGGGTCAGTTTTATGATGCAAGACGTAATGTAGAACAATCAGAAAAGTATTACCGGGAGGCAGTTCGCTTTGCAGAAGCGGTGGATGCCAAGGAATCAGGATATTACCATTACTCACTAATACGCCTGGGCGAGATTAGTCAAAAGAAAGGTGATAGTGAGGCGGCCAAAGATTACTTTAAAAAAGTGCGCAAACTTACCGGCCGAAAAGACCCCGCCAACAAACAAGCCAAAGAGCGCATGAAGAAGTTGGAAAAGGGCGAATAATTCGATGCATTAGATAGTTTTATTTCAATAAGTCTTTAGCGGCCTTGTTAAACACTTATTTTTTATAACTACCTTTGAACCAAATAATATTTTGTATGCCTGCAAAAATCAAACTCGACAAAACAGACCGTAAAATACTGGCTATACTTCAAACAAATGCCAATATTACCAATGCGCAACTTGCCCTTGAAATTGGGCTTTCACCTGCACCAACGCTTGAGCGTGTAAAAAAATTAGAGCAAGCTGGTGTGATCAAAAGTTATCATGCAACACTTGATATGGCCAGCGTAGGGCTGGGCGTAAGCACCTTTGTAATGGTAAGTCTAAAGGGGCATAACAAAGAAAACATAGAGAAATTTGTAAAAGCCATTGCAAAAATTGAAGAAGTAGTAGAATGCCACCACATAACAGGAGCAGGAGATTTTATTCTGAAGATTGTAAGCACCGATATACCTTCTTATCAGCAACTGATGTTAGATAAGGTAACTAACATTGAAGTTGTTGGAAGTATGCAATCTCTTGTTATACTATCTACTTTTAAAGACAGTAAAGTACTGCCTATTCCTGATTGATATGACTGCCGAAAAGACCCTGGTACTAGATGCTGTTCAGGTGAAAAAGAAAATACGAAGAATGGCATTCGAGATTTATGAGAATCATTTTTCTGAGAAAGAAATCATCATTGCAGGCATTGATGGTCAGGGTTATGAATTGGCTAAGCTCATTAAAAAAGAGATCGATCAAATTTCAGATTTAAATACCAACCTAGTAAAAGTTTCACTTAATAAAACTGCTCCTCAGCAAGGCGAAATCAATACAGATAAAGAGAGTAGTGTGTTCAAAAAGAAAAGTGTAATACTGGTTGATGATGTATCAAACACCGGGCGCACACTAGCCTATGCACTAAAGCCATTTCTTTCTGTAGAGGTTAAACGAATTGAAGCGGCAGTATTGGTAAACCGCAGCCACACGGCATTTCCGGTACAGGTAAAATATACAGGCTATGAATTGGCCACAACCCTTAAAGAACATGTACAGGTAGTGTTAGGCAAAGAAATGTCAGTTTACCTGCTCTGAAGTTTAGCTCAAAATATTTATGTCTGCACATCAACCCGAAGTAAAAAAGATCACCACGCATCAGTTGCAGGAGATGAAGCATCGTGGAGAAAAAATCTCAATGCTAACTGCTTATGACTTCTCTATGGCAAAGCTGATTGATGCCGCGGGGATTGATATAATTCTTGTGGGCGACTCAGCCTCCAACGTAATGGCTGGTCATGAAACTACACTTCCAATTACACTGGATCAAATGATTTATCACGCTGCTTCAGTTGTGCGGGCCGTGAAACGTGCATTGGTTGTGGTAGATATGCCCTTCGGAACTTATCAGGGCAAC
>DAOLDI010000101.1:0-7340 GCA_035327445.1 Cyclobacteriaceae bacterium
GTAAATCAAACTGTGTAATGTTGACCGGCTTTACTATTTCTTGTGAGCGCCCGTTCAAAAATGCTGTTAATGTTACATTAAAAACATTACCATTTTCATAAGTATAAATGGGCGACCAGCCATTTGAAAATCCTTGTCCATCACCAAAATTCCAGCGCAGACTGTCTGCTGTTGGAATGATGTTGGGATAGAATGATGTAGGCACTCCAGAACAGTTACCATCTGTAGTAAAATCTACAATAAAATTTTCAACCTGTGCAATGCTGAATGAAGGGAAAGATCGTCCATTAAAATTTGCTCCGCCAAAAAGCGCAGTGCGGTATCTCAATATAGTTACCATGCTATCGGCTTGTTCAATTCTTCCTAACAAGAAAGGTCCGCCATCCGTATTCTGATACAGGTGATAGATGGCAGTGTCGGGCGCGATTTGTAAGCCGTAACTTCTGAAAACAGGATTACTTAAAATATTTTCTGCAGTCTGATTTATATTGTTGAGGTTAAATCTCAATAGTGCTGCGTTGTTATTGTCATCGCCATGGCGCGATACATACAGAAAATCTCCGGAAGGAGAGAATTCAGTATCATAAACAGATTGGTTGTTTGTTGAGCTGCTGATGCCGGTACCGGGAATTAGCGCCTCAAAACTGAGCGTACCATCTTCTGCATCGAAATTCAGTATCTGGATATTGTCTCCGGCAGATTGCGGTGATACTGCAATTTTTCCTGTTGCTGCATGATAACTGAAATTAGCAGCAGTTATGGCAGGTGCAGTTATGGTTTGTGGAGTTGTAATAAATTGCCTGAGAAAATCGATGGAAGTAACCTGGTAAGTATTCGAATTATTCACTTGCGTGATGAGCCAGAACAATTCAGGATTTACTGCATGTTGAATTACCAACATGGCCTCAGAAGTATTATTTAGATCTGGAAGAGCTATGTTTTTCACAGGCTCAAGATCGCCCAGTGCAGGAGTTGGGAATAAGGCATTGCCAAATTGCGTCATATCTACCACGCTGTAGAAAACTGCGCCTCCGGTTTGGAATTCTGCCGTATTGGTAAAAATGTAATAACGATTAAGTTCACCCGGTACAGGTGCAATAACCACCGTTTGATTGCCATTGGTGTTGGCATTCAGGCCAAAACCTTCGGGCATTTGATTATGACTGATGTCGAATACCCGTGCTCCATCCGTATAAAATAAGATATCTGCCGTTTGATTATGGGTAGCTACAGCACTTGCTCCACTCCCAAAAGGTGTAGCCTGGTTATTAACTAAATTGGGTGTATTATCTGCTCGGTTGAAACGAATGGCTTGGGAAGAATTTCCAAAATACCAGTTATGTCTAGTTAATCCCTGACCAAAAATGACATGGGAAAAGATTAAAAAATTTACCAGCGAAAAAATTATTCTCTTCATCATATGCTGCTGCCTGAAAGATTACGGAAACGTGTCTGGTATAAATCAAATATGTACAACAAATAACGTTTCATCCTCACTAAAGTATACAATTTGACCGAAAATTACGTTAGGCAATCAGGCTATCCAACACATTTCCGGTTGGTTGGTTTTTTATAATCGATTAATCCACTTATTTTGCTTTATTGAGTGAAGCCAATTTTTTCAATTACATGCATTTAAAGCTTAATTTTTTCTGCTTCAGTTTGTTATGCTTGATACTGCTTTCAGCGGGCAAGGTAACAGCTCAAGACCCACAGTTCTCTCAGTTTTATGCTGCGCCTTTATACCTAAGTCCCTCATTTGCAGGATCAACAGGCCAGGCACGTGCAGGCATGAACTACCGCAACCAATGGCCGGCATTAGATGCCAACTTCACAACTGTCTCTGCCTACTTCGATTATTTCATTGAAGACAAGAACAGTGCTATAGGTGCCATAATTACCAGAGACCGCGAAGGACTAGCCGGATTACATTCATTATCATTTGGACTACAGTATGCCTATGAAATTGAGTTTGCTAAGGGCATTGGTTTTAGACCAGGTGCGCAAATAGCTGTCTATAACCGTAACATCAATTTTAGCCGGCTTACTTTTGGCGATCAGTTTGATCCCAACACCGGTGAGATTATCAGTCCTGCAACTGCCGAACAATTCAGAACAGATTTTTCTAAAACTTTCTTAGACATTGCCTTCGGAGGTTTGTTTTATACGCGTAATGCCTGGCTTGGCTTAAGTGCTTTTCATCTTAACAGACCCAATCAATCTATCATTGATGAAAGTAATAACCTGCCCATCAAGTATTCATTGCATGGCGGCTTTAAATTTTATTTCAAGCCAAATGTTGTTGGTCAGGGTATTTACGCCCGAGAAGGTGAAAGGAGTATAGCGCCAGCATTTCAATACCGGCACCAGGGAGAGTTTGATCAGTTTGATCTTGGACTTTATTTTACTGCCGAGCCTTTATTAGTTGGCCTTTGGTACAGAGGTATTCCATTCAAGACCCTCAATGGTTTTAACAACAATGAGTCAATCGTAATTCTGTTCGGCTTTACCCAACGCATGGGTAATGAGTATCTGAATATTGGATATAGTTTTGATTATACTATCTCACAACTAGGTCCGCAAAGCGGTGGTGCGCATGAAATCAGTTTAGCTTATTCGTGGTCGATGCGCAATCCCAGAAAACCACCTAAGGATAAATTGGTAATTCCTTGTCCTGATTTTTAAGAAGATTTTTTGTATAAGAACCACTGCGATGGTCATTGACCGATCGCAGGGTTTGGAATTAACAATACTCTTCGAATACTTCAAGTAAATGCTCGGCAATCATTTGCGCATTGCGGCCTTCAATGTGATGGCGCTCTACAAAATGCACCAACTCCCCATCTTTAAATAAGGCTATTGATGGAGATGAAGGCGGATAAGGCAATGTGTATTCTCTTGCTTTGGCTACGGCTTCTTTGTCAACCCCAGCAAATACGGTTGCCAGGTTGTTTGGCTTTTTGTTGCTGTGCGCCAATGCCAGTTTAATGCCGGGTCTTGCAGCGCCTGCTGCACATCCGCATACAGAATTAACCACTAACAAGGTTGTACCTGTGTGGCTGCCTAAATGATTATCAACTTCTTCAGCAGTTTTAAATTCAATAAAACCTGCTGTTGTTAAATCAGCCCGCATAGGAGCTACTAATGGTTCGGGATACATATTGATTCAAGATTTAAAATTCACTATTCAAAATTTACACTAACTTGTTACTAACATTCGTATTTATATCAAGGTTCAGCATATTGAATTTTGAACCTTGAATTTTTAATTTATAAAAATCCAAGTTCAAGTTTGGCAGCTTCGCTCATCATATCCTGTGAATAGGGTGGATCCCAGGTAAGTTCTACCTGTACATCATTAACCCCCTCCACTGCTTTTACTTTCTGTTCTACTTCAGAAGGAATAACCTCTGCAGAAGGGCAGGAGGGTGAAGTCAATGTCATTAATATATGCACATTATTTACAGGGAAAAGATTGATTTCGTAGATCAACCCCAACTCATAAATGTCTACCGGTATTTCAGGGTCGTAAATACTTTTTATGGCCTGCACTATCTTTTGTTTTAAATCAGGTTGTGCTGCCTCTGTTGTGTTTATTGTATTTTCTTTTACTTCGCTCATTTTTCTAATTCCAGTTTGCTCTTAAAAGCCAGCGCATACATTTTCATTTGCTTAATCATAGCAGCAAAGCCATTGCTGCGCTGTGTGCCGATAAATCTTTCCATGCCTATTTTATGCATAAAAAATAAATCGGCATTCATAATATCATCTGCAGACTGACCACTAAGTATTCTAACCAGTAAACTAACCAAGCCTTTGGTAATTGCAGTATTGCTGTCTGCAGCAAAAAATATTTTATCTCCTTCGTTTCTGGCTGTCAACCACACTTTAGACTGACAACCCTTCACGATATTATCCTCAGTTCTGTCCGCCTCCGGAAAATCAGGTAGTTTTTGTCCTAATTCCATGATGTAGAAGATAGTCATCTCCTGGTCGCCATCTAAAAGGGCGAACTCTGAAATGATTTCTTCTTGTATTTCTTTTATACTTGCCAAAACTTTACTGCTTTAAGAATTTACTGATTCTTGCTAAGCCCTCTGCCAGTTTATCAATTTCTTCTTTAGTGTTATAAACAAGAAATGAAGCCCGCACTGTTCCTTCAATACCAAATAAGTCCATTAAGGGTTGTGTACAGTGGTGTCCTGTTCTAACGGCAATACCACGAGTATCCAACATTTCCCCGATGTCAAAATGATGGATACCCTCAATCACGAAAGATACCACTGCCACTTTTTCTTTGGCCGTTCCAATTAGTCTTACACCTGGTACTGCAGCAATTTTTTTTGTGGCATACGCCAGTAGCTCTGCCTCATATGCTGCTATATTATCTTTTCCTAATTCATTGATGAAGTCAATAGCCGCTTTCATGGCCACTACATCTGCAATATTGGGTGTACCTGCTTCAAATTTATAGGGCAAATCATTGTAAGTGGTTTTTTCGAAAAGCACTTCCTTTATCATTTCGCCACCACCCATGTAAGGTGGCATGGCATTTAATAAATCACGTTTACCATATAAGGCACCCACACCTGTAGGTCCATACATTTTGTGTGAAGAGATGACATAAAAATCACAATCTAAATCCTGCACATCAATGTGAAGGTGTGCTGCAGATTGTGCGCCATCAATTAAAACTTTAGCGCCAACACCATGTGCTAATTGTATGATTTCCTTTACCGGATTAATTGTGCCCAAGCTGTTGGAAGCATGATTAACTGCAACCAGTTTTGTTTTTGCATTCCGCAGTTGCTGGTAAGCAGCCATATCCAGTTCACCTGCTGCATTTACCGGAATCACTTTAAGTGTTGCACCCCGTTCTTCACACATCATTTGCCAGGGCACAATATTGCTGTGATGTTCCAGCGCAGAGATAATGATTTCATCTCCTTTATTAACAAATGCTTTACCGAATGAGCTTGCAACAAGGTTAATGCCTTCAGTTACGCCACGTACAAAAATGATTTCTTCTTCATGTGCGGCATTCAGAAATACCTGAACTGCTTTGCGAGTATCTTCAAAAGCTTTTGTAGCTTTTTCTGCCAGTGTATGTATACCACGATGTATGTTGGCATTATATCCTTCGTAATAATCGGTAATGGCTTTGATTACTTGTTTTGGTTTTTGAGAAGTGGCGGCATTGTCAAGATAAACCAAAGGCCTACCATTTATTTCCTGCTGCAATACAGGAAAATGCTGCCTTATTTTGTTGATGTCAAGCAAAGATATGGTAGAACTCATGCCCATGTTGCTTCCTGGTGTAACCGTTCAGATACCAATTCCTGTAAATAATTTTTTACACTTTCTTCTTTTACGCTTTCCATTACCTCGCCAATGAAGGCCATCAAGAGTATGGCTTTAGCCTTGTCTTTACTTAGTCCGCGTGAACGTAAATAGAACAGACCTTCTTCATCTAATTGACCAATGGTACAGCCATGAGAGCATTTCACATCATCAGCCCAAATCTCTAACTGGGGTTTGGTGTTTACCAGCGCAGTATCAGCAAGTAAGATATTGTTGTTGGCCTGGAAGGCATTAGTCTTCTGTGCATCAGGCCTTACAAATATTTTTCCGTTGAAAACGCCTTTGGCTTTATCATCAATCAAACCTTTGTAAAGTTCATTGCTGAATGAATTGGCTTTCTTATGGTCAACCGAAGTATGATTATCTACCAATGTATTAGCTTTAATCAGGTACAGTCCATACATATGGCCTTCACAATTTTCTCCGTCTAAAATCAAGTTGAGATTATTGCGAACCAATTTACCCGACAAAGTAAATGTAGCACAGTTTACATGGCTCTTATCTTTTTGAAGGATAGTTGTATTGTTGATTTGATAGGAATCAGTATCATCATGCTGAATCTGCACTAAATCAATCTTGGCTTCTTCTGCCACACTGATTTCCATTACACGATTGGTTAAGTGTGCAGCACTGCCTGATGCATTGTATTTTTCAATTACATTGAGACTGCCACCGGCTTCAACAACAATCAGTACCCTGGGATATGACAATACTTCTGTGTCGGCATCATTCAGGTATTGCAGCATGATGGGCTTGGCAATAACATTTCCGGCAGCTACGTGAATAAAAATACCATCTTCAAAGGCAAGGCTGTTAAGCGCTGCAAAAGCATCAGTAATGGATGGTGAAATCTTGCCTAAGTATTTTTCAACAATCTCAGCATGCTTTGTTTTGGCTGCTGATAAGGTACTGATACTTAACCCTGCAGCTGATTCAAAGTTGGATAATTCAGCATCAAAATACCCATTGATAAATGTGATTTGATGTGCATCTAAATCTTTTATCTGAAATTTTTCAATACCGCTGAGTTTCGATTCAGCTTTTTCAATGTTATAAGTAAAAGCCTTATCCAGCATTCTGAGTACAGGTGTATGTTTGTACTCTTCATGCTTATTACCGGGCAAGCCTTTGGTTTCCAGAAAATCTTTTGCCGGCAATCTTAAATCTTCAAAACCATTTTTAGGTTTTTGAGAAGCTGTTTCAATCAATTGATGTTGTATCGCTGTAACTGTACTCATTATCTTGTAAAAATTACACTGTTAAATCCACCAGTTCTGTTCTTAGTGTGGTGGCAACTGGATTAAGAAATTGAATTAACTTTTCTTTATTCTTTTTACTGGTAAGAAATATTTTTCTGTCATCATCAAGTTTAAGGTATGCTTTGTAGATCACAGAATGAAAAGTAGATGAATTCAAAGTGCGAGGTGTATAAATTTTTTCTGATACCTTCGAACTGTTGATAAATATTCTTTCAATTTCATTGTATGATTCAGTTTCACCTACCCGAATAAATAAATATGAATTATACTCACGCAATGTTTTGTTTCTAACATTTACTTCTGTTCCGGAATGTATTGTAAGAAATAAGAGGGCTAAAATCATTAGTAGGGCAGTTAACCACCAATTATCAGGTATAATCAAAATTGCACCCAGTAAGAATAAAACCCCAAGAAACTTTACATGCCAGGGAAAAGACTCTGCTTTAATGTTAATCAGTTCTTTATTTGTATTCCCTGTCATTTCAAGTAATAAATGATTTGTAAATTATACTCTTATTAAAGGGCATCTCTAAAAACCTTACTTTTATCACCTCATCCCTTCGCCCTTTTCCAATGGAGAAGTGTGAAGGAGTTTTTAGAGATGCTCTAAATTATAACTTCCTCCTTAACCCAATCGTAACCTTTTTCTTCCAGTTCAAGCGCTAATTCTTTGCCACCTGATTTTACGATCTTGCCTTTATAAAGTACATGAACAAAATC
>DAOLDI010000102.1:0-7292 GCA_035327445.1 Cyclobacteriaceae bacterium
AGCCATCAAATACTGGTTACCTGATAATTTTTATGAAGGCAAAAGCAGCCTGGAAGCCCTGGGCATTTACGGTGCCGTGTATAAACTTTCTGTTTTGATGACGCTCGGCATACAAGCCTTTCGTTATGCTGCAGAACCTTTTTTCTTTTCTCATGCTGCAGATAAAAACTCGCCAGCGCTTTTCAGTAAACTCATGCACTGGTTTATCATTGCCGGGTGTTTTGTGTTCATCGCCATCAGCCTCAACCTCGATTGGTTGCAGTACCTGCTCAGAAATCCGGTTTATCGAGAAGGTGTTCATGTAGTACCTGTACTCTTAATGGCCAACCTGTTTTTAGGTATCTATTACAACCTATCCATCTGGTATAAACTTACCGACCGTACACATTTCGCCACCTGGATTACAGCTGGCAGCGCACTGCTCACCATTGTCTTCAATTATATTTTTATACCCATTGGCGGTTATGAAGCCAGTGCCCTGGTAACTTTGGGTGTTTATTTGCTAACTGCTATCATCAGTTATGTATTAGGTCAAAAATATTATCCGGTGCCTTATAAAATAGCTAAATCACTTATATACCTCATAATCAGCAGCATAGTTGTTTATCTGGTCTATCCCATAAGCCTGGGCTCAACCTGGTTGGATACCGGCCTTCATGTATTAATCATGGGATTATTTTTGATATGGGTTTATTTTGCAGAGCGAAAGGATTTTAAGCCTGCCGATTAATTAAATAACGAGAACAATATGAACATTATCATCCCTATGGCCGGTATGGGCAAACGCATGCGCCCGCATACCCTTACAACACCCAAACCCTTATTACCCATTGCCGGAAAGCCCATTGTTCAACGCCTGGTAGAAGACATCGCCAAAGTTTGTCCTGAAAAAATTACCACCATCGGATTCATCATTGGCCCAAGCTTCGGTAAAGAAGTTGAGGCTAATCTGAAAAACATTGCGCAGGAAGTTGGCGCTGAAGGAAGAATCTATTACCAGGAAGAAGCATTGGGCACAGCACATGCCATATTATGCGCTAAAGAATTATTGAACGGAAAAATTGTAGTGGCTTTTGCAGATACTTTGTTCAAGGCCGACTTTAAATTGGATACCAGCAAAGATGGTATTATCTGGGTGCAGGAAGTTGAGAACCCGGCTGCTTTTGGTGTGGTTAAACTTAATGAGCAAAACGAGATCACAGATTTTGTAGAAAAGCCCGAAACATTTGTTTCAAATCTGGCCATTATCGGTATATACTATTTTTCAGATGGCGCATACTTAAACAGAGAAATGCAATACCTGCTTGACAATGATATCAAAGACAAGGGTGAGTACCAGTTGACTAATGCGTTGGAAAACATGAAAAACAAAGGAACAAAATTTGTTCCCGGCCAGGTTACCGAGTGGTTGGATTGTGGCAACAAGAACGCCACTGTTTTTACCAATCAGCGCTACCTCGAGTATATCAAAGATCAAAACCTGAAATCAGCAAAAGCAAAAATCATCAACTCAGTAATTATTGAACCTGTATTTCTGGCAGATGATGTGCTCCTGGAAAATGCAGTAGTCGGTCCACATGTAAGTGTGGGTAAGAAAACAAAAATTACAGATGCCCGGATAAGCAACTCCATCATAGGCGAAGCCACGCAGCTCAGCAAAGTAGTGATTGAAAACAGTATGCTTGGAAATAACGTAAGCTTTAATGGGCAAAGTCTTGATTTGAGTTTAGGAGATTACAACACCCTTGCCTGATTACTGATTTGAAATATTCATTTTACATAACTTATATCTTTCTACTGCTCTTATTTATCAGCGGTGAAAACAGCTATGCCCAGCGCAACAGGCAAAATACTTCGCAAGAGCCTGCAAAAAAATTAACTGAAGCCAAGGCAAGAGAGGCTGAGTTTTATTTTACTGAGGGTCAAAAGTACTTTATGCTGGAAGATTATGGTAAAGCATTGGCTTTATTTAACCGAAGCCTGGAGATTGATCCGAATAATGCCACCACCAATTATAAAGTAGCGCAAATACTTTCAAGAAGTCAGAAAGAAGAAGACCTCATGAAAGCTGCCGAGCTTATTGATAAGGCAGTGAGATTGCAAAAAGGAAATAAGTATTTCTATTTACTGGCCGGCAGTATCAACTCTGCGCTCTTACGTTTCAATAAAGCAGTTACATATTATGAAGCCATGCTGGCAGAAGTGCCGGGCACAGAAGACTATCTTTTTGAACTGGCTGTAATTTACCTGTACCAGGACAAATACAATGAAGCCATTGAAGTTTACAACCGGGCAGAGAAACACTTTGGCATCAACGAGGTTTCATCCATCCAAAAACAAAAAATTTATCTGCAACAAAAGAAAGTAGCCGAAGCTATTCAGGAAGCCGAAAAGCTAATCAATGCTTTTCCTGATGAAGAAAATTACCACATGGCCTATGCAGAAATGCTTGCCTCCACCAATAAGTTGCCCGAAGCTATTCATGTGCTCAAGAGATATCTGGAAACACATCCCGATGCGGGCAATGCAAAATTCTTATTGGCCGGATTTTACAGAGATGCAGGTGATGAGGCTGGTGCCAGAAATTTAATTCTTGAAATTATCGATAACCCTGATATTGCCAACAGCAGCAAAATCATCATCATGCGCACCTATACCGTAATGGTAGAAGAAAACAGGAAGAAGAGAATCAAAGACGAGGCAACAGAAAATTTTACACTTGAGTTATACGAAAGACTTAGCTCAAGTATGCAAGGTGAAGGCATTGTATATCTTTTGGGTGGCGATCTGTTTTTAATTCTTGAAGATGTACATAAAGCCAGAAAGCTATTTGCAACAGCGCTTAAGTATGACGACAGCAATTATGCTGTATGGCAAAACATTTTGTCTATCGACATGCAGCTTGATCAAACCGATAGCATATTAAAAAACGCTGAAGCAGCGCTGGAGCTTTTTCCTAACCAGGGCATATTCCACTATTTCAATGGCTATGCCTTAAACAGAAAAAAAAGATATAGGGAAGCAGCCGCCTCTCTTGAGCAAGGCAAACGCCTGGCACGGAATGATAAAAACCTCAGCGTAGAAATTAATATTTTGCTGGGCGATACTTACAATGCCAGCAAAGATTACAGTAAGTCTGACCAGGCCTATGATGCTGCCCTTGCCATTAATCCAGACAACCCCTATGTACTCAATAACTACAGTTATTACCTGGCCCTGAGAAAAGACCAACTGGAAAAAGCTGAAATGATGGCCGCGAAACTAACTAAAGACCACCCGAATAATCCATCGTTTCTGGATACCCATGCATGGGTTTTATTTGCAGCAGAAAAATATAAAGATGCCCGAAAAATAATTGAACGCGCCATTGAAACAGGAAATGCCAATGCCACGCATTATGAACACTACGGAGATATCTTATTTAAACTGGGCGATGTTGATGGCGCCATCAAACAATGGCAGGTAGCCAAAGGAATGAACCCTAATAATGAATTGATTAACAAAAAGATTGCCGATCGCAGACTTTATGAATAGAACTCTTCTGCTCTTATCTGTTTTTTGCATTGCCCTCATTACGCAATCCTGCAGTAAAAAAACTATTCCTTTAACAGAATATGAAGTAGAAAGTGATGAGCTTATTATTGATGAAGCTTCTTTCGATTACTTCAGCGGAAAGGCCAACATGTATTTTAAAGATGAAGGTCGTAGAAAAGATGTAAAAGCACAGGCTACCATACGCATGCGTAAAGACAGCGTGATTTGGATTAACCTGAAAGCCGGTGGCGGTGTAATACAGGGAGGTAAAGCGCTGATTAACCGCGATTCGATTTGTATTGTAAATGATGTAGATAAAGAATACTACGTTTTTACTTATGAAGACCTCTCGAAAGAATTCAATTTCGATATGAACTATGACATCATTCAATCAGCAGCTTTAGGTAATTTAATTATGCTTAGAAAACTGGATGATGACGTTGATAAACTAAAAGGTTTCTTTTTACTTAAGCAGCAATCGGGCACAGTTACGGTTTCTAATTACATCAATGACAGAACCATGAAGCTGGAACGGCTTATTATGAAAGAGAGTGAAAGTAATAATGTGCTTACCATTACCTATGGTAATTTTCAAGTAGTAGGCGACAAGGTTTTTCCCTACAATGGCAATATCGATCTGGTTTATAAAACACTTGGTGGTTTGCTAAACACCAGCATACAGATTGAATACAGCAAGGCAGAAATGGGTGATAAAGAGCTTAATTTCAAATTTAATATCCCAAAAAAGTACGAACGCAAGTAATACCCGCGTTTAATGCACGCATAATCTTAAAAATCTTATTACTTTAGTGCAGGCTTTACAAACTGCAAATGGTAATTTTTTAATGCGCCAGATAAGCACATATTTTTTACTGCTACTAGTTTGCATACCCCTTTTAGTTTCTGCTCAAAAGAGCAAGACCCAATTGCAGAAAGAAAAGCAGGAAAACCTTGAGAAAATCAAAGAGGTTGAGAAGATCCTTTCTGAAACTTCCAGCCAGCGAAAAAATACTTTAGGTGAACTGAGCGCGCTCAACCAGCGCATCAAGCAGCAAGAAAGTCTGGTGAGCAACATCCGGTCTGAAATTAACTTACTGAATAAGGAAATTTCAGAAACCCGCGAAATTATTGATGCCCTCGAAGAAGACCTGCAAAAACTAAAACAAGAGTATGCCAGTATGTTATTTTCGGCACAGAAAGCCAGCGGTTCCATTAATCGATTGGTCTTTCTTTTCTCTTCAACATCATTCAATCAAATGGCCATGCGTTTGAAGTACATGGAGCAATATGGAGACATTCGTAAAACACAGGTTATCCAGATCGAAAAAGTTCAGCAAACACTACGGGAAGAAATCAGAATTATAGAAGAAAGAAAAGCAGAACAAAATCAACTGCTTGCAGAACAAACCAAAGAAATAGGCAGCCTGGCCGACCTTAGAAAAAAGCAAAATGATGTTGTGAAGAACCTGGAGCGCCAGGAGTCGAAACTCAAAAAAGACCTTGACGAGAAAAAGAAAGCAATTGCCAGAATTGATAAATTAATTGATGACATCGTGCGAGAAGAGATTGAGCGTGCCGCGCGCGCATCACGTACAGCCGCTGCCGCAGCATCTGCAGAAGTTGCAGCGCTGTCAAATTCATTTGCAGAAAACAAAAGTAAATTACCCTGGCCTGCCAATGGCTTTGTATCGCTTGGCTTTGGCAATCAGAACCTGATGAAAGGTGTACTCTATAATAATGAGGGCATCTGGATTCAAACCCGGCAAGGCGAAAAAGTAAAAGCCGTATTTGAAGGTGAAGTGCGTGATGTTGCCTTCTACCCTACGCTTGGCAAAGTGGTGATTATTAAACACGGAGATTACTTTACCGTGTATGCCGGCTTAAAAGAAGTTGAAGTAAAAAAAGGCGATAATGTAAAAACAGGGCAACAGATAGGTGATGTTTTGTCTAATGCCGATGGCGTTGCCGAACTCAAATTCCAGATCAGAAAAGTTACCACACCGCTTGACCCGCAGGCATGGCTCAGAAAGAGCTGATTTTACCGCTTAGCGATCGTTTTTCTTCTTTTTTTGGTTGATCAATTAATACATATCTTTACACTCCAAATTCAAATATTATGAAAGCTATCTTGTTATGGACTTTAGGAGGATGGGAAATAGCGATTATCGTTCTTTTCATTCTTATTTTCTTTGGCGCCAAAAGAATTCCTGAGTTGGCCCGAGGTTTAGGTCGTGGTATCAGGGAATTTAAAGATGCCGCCCGTGACATCAGAAATGATATTGATGAAGCCGGTAAAAGCACTAACTCAGGTAAAATAGAGGGTGGAGAAAGCAAGAACACCAATAGCTGATCTTGATTCTTACGCTGATTACCGTGATATCCGCCAGGCACTTATAAGCGGAAAAATTACCTGTGTAGATTTAGTTGAACATCACTTGAATAAAATTGAGCTGCATGCGCAGCTCAATGCATTTATAGCGGTTTATGCTGATGAAGCCCGGCTAAACGCAAAGGCGATAGATCAAAAAATTAAAGCAGGCAAGGCCGGCAAACTTGCCGGCATGGTTGTGGGCATTAAAGATGTGCTCGCGTACAAAGACCATGGCCTAGAAGCCAGCAGCAAAATATTAAAAGGATTCGTTTCGCAATACAACGCAACAGCAGTACAAAGATTGCTTGATGAAGATGCCATCATCATTGGCCGGCAAAACTGTGATGAGTTTGCCATGGGTTCATCCAACGAAAACTCAGCGCATGGTCATGTGCGCAATGCAGCAGACACATCGCGTGTGCCGGGGGGTTCTTCAGGCGGCTCTGCAGTTGCCGTACAAGCCGGTATGTGCCAGGTTTCTTTAGGTTCTGATACCGGAGGCTCTGTAAGACAGCCCGCAGCATTTTGTGGTGTGATAGGCTTAAAACCTACTTACTCCAGAATTTCAAGACATGGACTTGTTGCCTATGCTTCTTCATTTGATTGCATCGGCATCTTTTCTAAAAATATTTACGACAATGCCCTTGTGCTGGAAGTAATTGCTGGTGAAGATGAATACGACAGCACGGTGTCCAGAAAAGCTGTAGATACTTATACAGCATCCATACCTGAATCATCTGCTTATCGCATTTGCTATTACAAGAACATTATAGATACAGCAGGTTTGCAGCCTGAAATTAACCAGGCATTTAAAAACAGTTTGGAAAAATTAAAAACTGCAGGCCATACCGTTGAAGCGGTAGAATTTGATTTAATGGATTATCTCTTACCAACGTATTACATCCTGATCACGGCTGAGTCAAGTTCAAATCTTTCCCGGTACGATGGTGTGCGTTATGGCCAGCGCAGCAAAAATTTTACAAACCTGGAAAGCATGTATAAGCAAACGCGCAGCGAAGGCTTTGGTAAAGAAGTGCAACGCAGAATTATGCTGGGCACTTTTGTTTTAAGCGCCAGTTATTATGATGCCTATTATGCACAGGCACAGAAAGTACGCCAAGTCATTCGCAGCAAAACCAAAGCACTTTTATCAGATTACGATTTTATTCTATTGCCCAGCACACCAACAACTGCCTTTCCGCTGGCTGCACATTCGGCAAACCCAATTGAGATGTACCTGGCCGATATTTTTACGGTACAGGCCAATGTGGCGGGTATTTCGGCCATTTCCATTCCTGCCGGAAAAAATGAGAAAGGCCCGCCCCTCGGGTTTCAAATAATGGGAAATGATTTTGATGAGGCTAAACTTTTTAACTTTGCTGATACG
>DAOLDI010000103.1:0-7257 GCA_035327445.1 Cyclobacteriaceae bacterium
GCCGCAAAGTAAATCTAATACCCTGCAAGGCTTTGCCCTGGAAATTGTGCAGGGCAATATTCTTGATCAGGCATTTTTAATGGAGGCCATGCGAGATTGTGATGCAGTTATACATGTAGCGGCACTCACCACGGTTTGGCCCAGGCGTATGCCCATTATTCAGGAAGTAAATTATACGGGCAGTCTGCATGTTGCCCATGCAGTTAAGGTATTGGGCTTACAGCGCATGGTACATATTGGCACTGCTAATTCATTTGGGCATGGCAGTAAAGAAAATCCAGGAAATGAAAATACACCCTTCAATGCTGGTATGTATAAAATGGATTACATCAACAGTAAACTGCATGCTCAGCAAACTTTATTGCACCTGCATCAGCAAGAAGTTTTGCCTGTGCTGATCATTAATCCCACTTTTATGATAGGCGCTTATGACAGCGGACCATCATCTGGGCAGATGTTGATAGGCTTGTACAATAAAGTAATTCCTGCTTATGCCAGCGGAGGCAAAAATTTTGTTTGCGCAAAAGATGTGGCCATAGCTGCCGTAAGTGCTTTAAGTATGGGCAAGACAGGTGAGTGTTACATTGCAGGCAATGAAAACCTGAGCTTCAAAGAATTTTTTCAGAAAGCAGCCAGCGTAATGGACATTCCCTTTAACCTGCGCAAAGCGCCACATGCTGCCATACTTTTATTAGGTGCATTCAATTCGGTTTGGGCGCGTTTAAGCCGGAAGCCACCAAAAATTTCTTTTACCATGGCGCGTATGTCGGGTGTGAATCAGTATTTTTCTGCAGCCAAAGCCCAACAACAATTACAAATGCCACAAACACCCATTGAAGAGGGCATTCAGGAGTGTATCAATTGGTTTAAAGCAAATGGCTACATCGCATGAGTCTGGAAAAATTTTATAAAAACAAAGTGGTTTTAATTACCGGAGCCTCTATGGGCATTGGTAAAACTATGGCTGCTTTGGTGTTGAGAGCCGGTGGACGCGTTATCATCACCGGCAGAAATGCAGCGCGATTACAACAAGCAAAAGAAGACTTGGCGGCAACTGAAGATCAAGTCATGATTTTTGCAGGCGATGTAAGCAGTTATGAAGATAACATTCTGCTGATGGTAAAAATTTACCAGCAGTTTGGTCGTTTAGATGTGCTCATCAACAATGCGGGTATGTCATGCTATGGTGAAGTAGCACATGTGCAACCCGAAGTAGCCCGTCAAGTTATTGATACCAATATCTACGGATCTCTTTATCCGGTTAGCACAGCCCTAAAGCATTTTGAAAATACTTTAGGTAGTATCATGTTTGTTTCCAGCATTGCGGGCTTTCACGGTCTGCCTGCTTATTCGGCATATTCCATGTCAAAGCGTTCCTTGCAGGCATTAGCGCAAAGTTTAAGAACCGAATTACATGAAAGAAAAATTTATGTAGGTATTGCTTATGTTGGGTTCACCGAAAATGAAACAGATAAAAAAGTAATTGCGCCCAATGGTGAACTGCAAGCCATACCCCCGCGCCCCAAATATCTTTTGAGTACCAGAGAGAATACAGCGCGAAAAATTTTAGATCAAATTAAACGCAGAAGACATGCAGAGACACATTCTGTTTTGGGTAAATTTATGCATGTAATGTCCATGTATTTCCCCATACTAACAGCTTACATCATGCGCAGGCGATATAAGAAAGAAAACCAAAATGAATAAGCGCAGTTCTATATTTATTTTGATAGTAGCTATAACAATGGCAACGGCTGCTGCGCAACAGCCATCAACACAATTAAGAACGGTTGAACGCGGGCAGCGTTATGGTTCAGACAAAATCGTTTGTTATGTAGATGCTCATCAAACCAAGATTGAAATACTTGGTCTTTTTAAGCCAAATGAAATTCTAATGCAAAGAGATTTTAATGCAGATGTACCGGAAGATATGATGGTAATGCGTTTGCAGGTGAAGGAGAAAAATCATGCGGTACTCAAATACTTTAAGCATCAGGCTGAATTATATTTTGAAGGAGTGTATTATGAGCATAATGTAATTCCTGAAATAAATGCTGCACGCGTGCAAAGCCTGGAATTTGAGACATCCGACTATACTGCATCAGGTTATGTGTTGAAAGTGAATTTGTTTGGCGAGGAGTATAAACCTGATCAAAATATAAGTTTCGGCACAGAACGTAAACAACCCAGATATGCCGATTATGATGGCAAAATGATGAGCATTGAAGAGTTTAAGCAACTGAATCTGAAAATGGGATCTTTCAAAACCGAAACCGTACTTTACGGCAAAATGGCTACAGATAAATATGGCGATGCCCAATATGCGGAGGGTGTGATGGTAGTTAGATCGATTAAAAATTAAAAACAGATGAAAAGATCAGTTTTGAATTTATTGTTAATACTGATGATTGCAGCTTGCAGTACAAGCTCAACTGAGTATCGTTATCCCTACGGATTGCAACCGGCCAACACTTTGGCAGCGTATCAGCAACAGGTAAAAGATAATCCGGAAAATGAGTTGATTGATCTTGAATATTTTATTCCGGGTATAGTATTAGATATCAGGTACGCAACAACAAATAATTTTACCGCTGAGCAGATTTATCAATTACCCAAGGCCTTTGCACGCAAGCCTGTGGCAGAGGCATTATTAAAAATTCAGCAAGCATTACAGGCAGATGGTTTGGGTTTAAAAATTTATGATGCTTACCGACCCTATGCAGCAACCGTAAAGTTTTACGAAGTATATCATGATACTACTTATGTTGCTTCGCCCTATCGGGGGTCTAGACATAACCGTGGATGTGCGGTAGATCTTACACTAATTCAGCTTGATACTGGAGAAGAGTTGAAGATGCCCACGTCCTATGATTCATTTGAGGAAATGGCGCATGCTGATTATCCGCTGCAAGATGAAGAGGCTTTACGAAACCGGGAATTGTTAAAAGCTATTATGCAGCAACATGGTTTTAAAGTGTATGCCGCAGAATGGTGGCATTACGATTTCATCGGTTGGGAAAACTTTGAGTTGTTGGATATTCCTTTTGAGGTCTTAATAAAATAGGTGTCCTGCACTTTTAAAGTGCAGGACACCTATGCGGTTTAATACTTACTTCACCGTACTCTCCTGTGCGCTTAGCAAATAAGCTTTGATAAAATCGTCCAGGTCTCCATCCAATACATTTTGCGCATCGGTTCTTTCAACGCCTGTGCGGGCATCTTTCACCAGTTTATAGGGATGCAAAACATAATTTCTGATTTGAGAACCGAAATCAATTTTCATTTTACCTGCTTCAACCTTATCGCGTTCAGCATTTCTCTTTTCAATTTCAAGCTGATACAAACGTGACTTTAACATTTGCATGGCTTTCTCGCGGTTAGCATGTTGTGAACGCTCAACCTGGCAAACAATTACAATACCTGTTGGCTTGTGTGTAAGCTGTACTTTGGTTTCAACCTTGTTAACGTTTTGTCCGCCTGCACCACCAGATCGGGAGGTATGCAGTTCAATATCTGAGGGGTTGATTTCAATTTCAATGTTATCGTCAACAATAGGGTAAACAAAAACTGATGCAAAAGAAGTATGTCTCCTGGCATTTGAATCGAAAGGTGAGATGCGCACTAATCTGTGCACGCCTATTTCAGATTTCAGTTTACCGTAGGCAAAAGGTCCATCAATCTCCAATGTAGCAGATTTTATACCGGCTACTTCACCCGACTGGTAGTCTACCTGTTTTACTTTGTAACCGCTTTTTTCTCCCCACATGATATACATGCGGTTAAGAATATCTGCCCAGTCGTTGCTTTCGGTTCCACCCGCGCCCGGATTAATTTCGAGCATGGCACCCAGCTGATCTTCTTCTTTGCTCAGCATTTTTTTGAACTCAAGCTCTTCTACCAACTTAAGTACTTTGCTGTATTCGCGATCAATTTCTTCCTCATCAGCCTCACCTGCCAGGTGAAACTCATTTAGAATATCCAGGTCTTCAATGGCCTTGTTTACCTTATCAAAACTATCTGTCCAGATTTTTTTTGCCCGCAGGTTTTTGAGCATGGCTTCGGCCTCTTTGGGTTTATTCCAGAAATCGACCTGTTGGGTAATTAATTCTTCGTCTCTTACTTCTTCAATCTTACGATCGTAGTCAAAGATACCTCCTCAAGGCGCTAACACGAGCCTTTAAATCTTTCAACTGTTCTATTGTCATGGTTGGAATGTTTAAGCGGCAAAGGTAAAATTTCTTTTTGTATTAAAAGGAAAACAACTGAAGTACCGCTGACTTCAAAACACATACATATAAAACGGAGAATTCATGTCTACGGTGATGAAGCGGTATTTTCGTCCTTTGCGATGTATGTTCTTGTTCAGGTACATCAGCGGTACACCTGCTGCAACCAGGGCTAAACTGCTTGTGGTTGTTCTGTTATCTATGGAAAAAGAATTGCCGGCTACAATAGAATTATTTACCTGATCTGCCAAAAAATAAACGGCACCAACCGTTGTTAAAGCTACACCAATGGTATTATGAAAGCGCATGCGCTTATGATAAATAGCTGAAATTTCATGCACGGGGATGGTATCTCGCCAGAGAAATACTGTGTCTTGCCTGATAGCTCTTACGAATCCTGTTTTTTTCTTTTTTTCTCCGCGCAGCTTGTAAGTAAAATCATAACCCTGATCATACCTGAATAAAATTTCATTGCGCTTGAAAACCAAAAACTGATGCTGTGAAACACAGGGAATAGAAAGAAAAAGAATCAGTATACAGCAGAGCAGCAATCTCATACTGAAATATACGCATTAAGGAGCAAAATTATTGTGAAACGCAGAATGGGATTTCAGATCCTGTAAATCCAGTTAAACTTATCTTCAAGTTTTCCACGTTTGATGCCTTCCAGTTCGCTCAATACTTTATTGGCAAATTTTCTGTTGGCTATAGCGGGTAATATGTAATCCTGATCTTCATGACCAATTAGTTCAATGTGCGCAATGGTAGCTGCAGTGCCGGCACCAAAAGCCTCTTGTACGCGGTTTTCTTTCAGTGCTTTCACTAATTCATCAACAGCAATTTTACGTTCTTCAACTTTCATTCCCCAATGGCGGGCAAGTTGCAGTACGCTGTCGCGTGTAATACCTGCAAGTATAGAATCGCTTAGGGCAGGTGTAATCAGGGTGTCATCAATCACGAACATGACGTTCATGGTGCCTGATTCTTCTATGTACTTATGTTCAATTCCGTCTGTCCAAACCAATTGATGATAACCTTTGTCTTGCGCCAGCTTGGCAGGGTAAATGGCTCCACCATAATTACCACCTGCTTTGGCATAACCGGTGCCACCGGCAACAGCACGTGTATAATGTGTTTCTATTTTTACTTTCACCGGGGTTGAGTAATAAGCGCCTACCGGGCAAAGTATAATCATGAATGTCCAGTTAATAGATGGCCTGATACCCACATATTCATCAGCCGAAAACATAAAGGGGCGTATGTATAATGAACTCCCCTCTTTTTCAGGAATCCAGTTGCGGTCTAGTTCAATCAGGGTATTGAGTCCTTCCATGAAGATTTCCTCTGGCAAATGCGGCATGCACATGCGCTCACCCGAAATATTCAGGCGTTTCCAGTTATCGCTGGGTCTGAACACCAGCGCCCGGCCTGAACCATCTTTGTATGCTTTCATGCCCTCAAAAATGGATTGCCCGTAATGCAGGGCTGGGCTTGCCGGACTGATTTCTATGTTTTTATAAGGCTTTATGCGGAAGTTCTGCCAACTACCATCGCGGTAATCGGCCAGGAACATGTGGTCGGTGTAAACTTTGCCAAAAGGAATATTGTCAAAATCAACTTCACTCAATCTTGACTTCTTCAGCTTTTCAATTGCAATATTCACGGTATCAATCATGTTTATTAACTATTCAATGATGGCCAAAATTAAAAGAATTTGCCGACTAACAGCCGTTAGCTGAAAAAACTTATACCTGAGGTTTCCAAGGGCTTTCTGTTGCGCCCAATTCTTGCGAAATCATGCGCGAAAGCACAAAAAGATAATCTGACAAGCGGTTGAGGTATTTAATCACCAGTTCATGAACACCCTCAGCTTCGTGCAGGGCAACGCAAAGTCTTTCTGCCCTTCTGCACACCGTTCGGCAGATGTGGGCAATAGATACAGCCTGGTGTCCACCTGGCAATACAAAATTGCGCATGGGGGAAAGCTGGCTGTCCATTTCATCAATGGCTGATTCTAATTGCTGAATATGTGCTTCAGTTATGTTTGGGATCTTGATTTTGTTGTTCCCGGGTTCTGCCGCAAGCATAGCGCCAATGGTAAATAAGTTTTCTTGAATGCTGATGAGCAGGGCTTGGCGCTTTTGATTCACTTCCTGATCGCGCAGTAAACCTAAATGGGCGTTGAGTTCATCAACAGTTCCATAAGTTTCAATGCGCATATTTGCTTTAGACAGTCTTGTACCGCCAAATAGAGAGGTAGTACCGGAATCTCCGGTTTTGGTATAAATCTTCATTGCCTGATCAATACATTCAAGGTCCGGTAATTTAGCCGGAACTCAAAATCTGAATTAATGCGCCAGGGCAGAGGTCTTGCTTCTGGTAATATTGTCGTTTTTCTTATCCCACTCAATCAATCCATCGCGCAAGCGAATGATACGGTGCGCATAATGCGCAATATCATCTTCGTGAGTTACCATGATAATGGTATTGCCTTTATCATGCAGTTCCTCAAACAATGCCATGATATCATAAGAAGTCTTTGAGTCAAGGTTACCGGTAGGTTCATCGGCCAAAATAATAGAGGGGTCGTTTACCAGGGCGCGCGCAATAGCTACACGCTGGCGTTGTCCACCCGATAATTCATTAGGTTTGTGATGCGCACGCGTATCAAGGCCAACACTGGCCAAAGTAGCCATGGCTTTTTCTTCCCGATCAGATTTACCCATACCGGCATAAATAAGTGGCAGCGCCACGTTTTCAAGCGCGGTTGCCCTTGGTAACAGGTTAAAAGTTTGAAATACGAAGCCGATTTCTTTATTTCTTACTTCGGCCAGTTCGTTTTCTGTCATATCACTTACCAGGTGATTGTTGAGTGAGTAAACACCGCTTGTGGGCGTGTCTAAGCAACCGATGATGTTCATAAGGGTTGATTTACCAGAACCTGAAGGCCCCATGAAAGCCACGTATTCTCCTTTATCAATGCTGATGGATACTCCCTGTAAGGCATTCACCACGGTTGTACCCATGATAT
>DAOLDI010000104.1:0-7252 GCA_035327445.1 Cyclobacteriaceae bacterium
TTTCCTCTTCTTTGGTTTTTTTGAAATCGAGGAATCCAATAGCTGCTACAAAACCAATGAGTACTGCTACTATTGTGATGAAAATATTGGCACCGTCAGCGATATATTGTTCGAACATAGTTTTAAATTTTAGGCAATTTAGTCCATTTACGATTATTGAGAAAATAAAACCAGGAATTTGATCTTATGACAAATCATAACTTACTCTTACTCAGTAATTCCACCATGCCCGGTGAAACTTATTTTCAATGGGCATTACAATATCTCAAGCAATTTTTAGCAGACAGCAAGGGCTATGTGGCATTTATACCTTATGCTGCAGTAGGTTTTAGTTATGCTGAATATGAGCAAAAGTTAGCGCAAGCATGGGCAGGTCTTAATCTGCAGGTGAAGTCGGTGCATCATGCCCCTGATAAGCGGAGTTTGATAGAGAACGCAAGCGCCATTGCAGTAGGAGGAGGCAACTCATTTGCGCTTTTGAATAAACTTTATGAGGAAGATTTAATGGGTGTAATCAGATCAAATGTAGCTGCAGGAAAGCCCTACATTGGTTGGAGTGCAGGATCGAACATGGCTTGTCCCACCCTTAAAACCACCAATGATATGCCGATTGTTCAACCGCCATCTTTTGAAGCCTTGAACCTGATTCATTTTCAGATTAACCCGCACTATACTGAGCAAAGAATTCCGAATCATGGCGGAGAAAGCAGGGTAGAACGCATCAAAGAATTCCTCGCGATTAATCAATCAGTTAAAGTTTTAGGACTGCCAGAAGGCATGTTGCTGCGCAAGACTGGGAATAAATTGATGCTGGAGGGAAATGGAGAAGCTGTAGTGTTTAATTATGGTGCAGATCCAACTAAAATAAAAAGTAGTACTGACCTTAGTAAGTTGCTGCATTAAATTTTCAGTTCTTCTTTGTTTGCTTTAAGCACTTCAATAATGAAAGCGATATGATCTTTCATATCCACACCTAACAACTCAAGGCCTTTGTAAACTTCATCGCGTTCAACTTTAGCGGCAAAGCTTTTATCCTTTAGTTTTTTAATCACTGATTTTGGCTCCAGACTTGACACACCATCTGGTCTAACCTTGCAACAGGCTATGATGAAACCGGTAATCTCATCGCAGGCCAGCAGGGCTTTATCAAGCAGCGTTTCATATGCAACATTCCATTTGGTATAGTGTGCAGATATGGCATGGGCAATTTCTTCTTCGCCAAGTTCTCTTAATTTTTGAACGATGATATTAGGGTGTTGCGCAGGAAAGGCCTCGTAATCTGCATCGTGTAACAAGCCTGCTATGGACCATTTTCTTTTATCCTGTCCATACTTTTCAGCGTAAGCTTCCATTACCATTTGCACACTGCGCATATGGCGCATTAAGCTTTCGCTTTTGGTCATATTGCGCAAAATAGAATTTGCTTCTTCAACGCTCAGCATATGTTCTCGTAAAATTAAGTGGCAGGAAAGTTATTCTTCTGTTTTGCCTTTTTGATAAACATAGTAGACGTATCCAAAGGCAACCAGCAACACCAGCATCATTAAGCCCAGTATTACAAAAATGCGCGCGTTGTTAGCCTGCATTTCCAGAATCTGTTCTCTTTGTTTGAGTATAGCAAGTTGATTTTCTTTCTCCTGGAATTCTAAGGCAATTTCCATCTGGGCAATTCTTCTTGAACTTTCTTCACTGTTTAATTTCTCATTCAGTTCTTTGTATTTCAAAAGTGCTTCGTAAGCCTCTTTCATTTTATTTTGTTGATAATACACATCAGCATAAATCTTGTATAAGCGAGGCAGGTAGGCTCTTGCGCCACTGTTTTCGGCAATTTCCATGGCCTCAGTTAAAAAGGGTTCAGCTTTTTTAGGCTGTTTGGCTTGTGCATATACTGCGCCTAAATTGCCCAGTGTATTAATTAGATTTATCCTGTTTTCATTTGTTTTTTCAATTTCCAGTGCCCGTTCATAATATTCTGCTGCACGTTGTAAATTACCTTGTTGAAAATTTACATTTCCGATATTATTTAGAGGATCTGAAAATTTTCTACCCTGTTTTTCTGCTTCACGGTACGCCTGAGTAAAATATTCAAGGGCTTTATCAAAAGTGCCAAGTTCTGTGTAGATGTTGCCTATGTTGTTAAGGGAACCTGGCAGGCGTTCATCATTTATTTCAACTAACAACTGGTTTGATTCAAGGTAATAGTTAAGTGCCTGCAGGTAATCTCTTTTTAAAGCGTAAATGGTAGCAATGTTATTTTTGGTAGAAGCCACACCGGCTTTATCCTGCAGTCGATCAACAATACTAAGTGCCTGTAAGTAGTACTCAAGCGCCTTATCTACTGCCCCTTGATTTCTATATGCTACACCTATATTATTCAGCGCTGCGGCTAACCCGGTATCATCATTTATTTTCTCTGCAAGCTCTTTTGCTTCGCGTGCATAATCAATGGCCTTTTTGGGATTGATGTTAATCTCTTCTCTGAACAGGTCATTAAGGTATTTTACTTTTTCTGGTCCGTTGGGCGAAGTCTCAACTGATGGCTTTGTAGTGTCGGGCTGACCGAGACTGCCAAAATGAATGATAGACAGTATGGAGATTAAAATTAATTTAATATTCATGGCTTTTTAATCGATACTAATTTAGAATTAATTGGCAATAGCCAAAGCATAATTTTATGCAACTGGTATATCTGGCAGCTAACAAATAATTAATTTGCTGAATAATTGTTTAATACCATGACAAATCGAGCTTTATTACTCATTCTTTTACCTTTTTTTATATCTTCATCTGGCAAGGCTCAAATAGTTGAGCAGCAAGAAAAGGAAGTGATGGATGTGGTTTTTCAACTTTTTGAAGGCATGCGTATGGCCGATACCAGCATGATTAAAAGTTCCTTTGTTTCCCATCCTAAAATGTACACCGCCACAAAAAATCAGCAAGCACAGCCAGTATTGGCAGAAGGTAGCTTGAAAGATTTCCTTCAATCGGTAAGTAAAATGCAGCCTAATATGATGAATGAGCCTATTTGGGACTACAAGGTTCAAATCGATAATGATCTGGCTGCAGTCTGGACCAAGTATGCTTTCTATTTTAACAACAGGTTTAGTCATTGCGGTGTTGATGCTTTTCACTTGCACAGAACGAATGAAGGATGGAAGATTTTTCAATTGGTAGATACCCGCCAAAGAGAAGGCTGCCAGGTACCCGATGATATTAAAGTTAAATTTGAAAATAAATAATGAGAAGAATTATCATCATAATATGCTGTTACATTTTTGCAGCCTGTAATTCAAATACACCTGTTGAAGAAAAAAAAGAGCTTACTGTTTTTGTTTTGGTAAGACATGCAGAGAAAGCCGATGACGGCACAAAAGATCCTCCGCTCACAACAGATGGTCAGCAAAGGGCAAACGCATTGGCAGCTATTTTAAGAGAGACTGAAGTAAAAGCTTTATACAGTACCGAATACAAAAGAACCAGGGAAACGCTTGCGCCTTTATCAAGTCAAAAACAAATCGAAATCAAAAACTATAAAGCTTTTGATTATGATGAATTGATGGCTATTTACAAGGCCAATAGGGGTGGTGTTGTAGTTATGGCCGGACATTCTAATAACATTCCATGGATTGCCAGCATGCTTTGTGGTAATGATACCTATCAGGATTTTGATGAAAGAGATTACGATAATTTAATTGTTGTTTTTGTTGAACAACCCGGAAACGCAAAACGCTTACATCTCAATTACGGAGAACCTGTTATTTTTTAAACTGAAAGTTCGCAGTTATCCTATTATGCTAAGTAAAATGAACTAAGTATTTATTTCAGCATACTCAGACAGCGCCTCGGCCTTCCGAGTAATCGGGACTTGGACTGGAAGGGGCATGTGGGGATTGGGCGCAGTGCAGAATGAGTGTGCGGGTCCCGACAAATCGGGAGGCCCCTGAGCATAAGAATAATTGGTATTTAATACTAAAGATTGCTTATAAAAATATAACCGATTTAGGTAAGATTCCGGACTATCGAATTTTCTAATTAGCTTCTGCAAGTTCTGTTGCTTCAAATTTAGCCACAACAGTTTTACTATTCTTCAGGCTGAGTGTTTGCTTGTTGATTTCGAAGTATTCAACTTCAGTTAGTAACTCAAGTAATTTACTTTCTGTTTCCATTTCTCCTTCGCAGAACATGCGAGTGCTGGCGACAATCATGAATAGTTGATCGGGTTCGGTAAGAATATAGTTGCCAATTAAATTATTGCATCCGCCAAAACCACTCAGTCTGCTGTCTTCAGTATAAAATACTATGTGAATTAATTTCTCATCTGTAGCTTGTTTAATTTTTTGGCCATCCAGTTCTGTTAATTTCCATTTTGTTTCTGTTAGCGTTGCAGGTACGCTTTCTTTGGCGCCTCCGCAGGCTATCATGAAAATCAGTAAGTACAAATATTTTCTCATATCCATTTTTCTTTGAACTTGAAATTTAACTATTCAAAGCAATAATTTGTTAATCATTAAGTTTTTAATCCGTTGAAATAAACGAAAAACCGAATCCCCTGAAATTTGGTAGATTTAGCTTAATCATTCAAACAATGAGAATCAGCTTCCTAATCATATTCAGCATTATTTGCTTAAACCTGCAAGCGCAAGATGAGTTGCGCAGAAGCGTTTATTTTGGTGGTGGAAGTTTTTACATAGACCAGTTTCAGGCAGAAGAACTTTTAAACTGGCTCGATTCTGTACCTGATTTACTCAATCGATATGAAATTCAGTTGATCAGCCATACCGACCCGGTTGGCGGTAAAGAGTACAATGAGTGGCTCTCGCAGATGCGCAGTTCTGCCGTTTTTAAATTATTACTGTCGCACAGCATACCAGAGGAAAAAATATCTATCCGCGACTGGGGCCTCGATAACCCGGTTTTCTCTAACCGATCCAGAAGGGGCATGCAGTTAAACCGCAGGGTAGATGTCATCTTGTTTCCAATCCTTTTTTAGCTTTTCTGAGCATAAATAGCTGTCCGAAAACAGACAGTACTTTTCAATTACGGACAAGAATCCATGAAAAAAGCCCTAATACGCGCAATTGAAGCAGGTATTTTGCTTGGCATGTATTTGGCCATCCCTGCAAGGAAAATATAAGTTTGATGATCAGCCTAAGAGATATAGACAAATATGTAGAAGCGCGCTTTCAGCGTACATTCATTTTAAAAGGAATAGACCTTGAGGTGGAAGAGGGGGAATTTTTAACCATTATGGGGCCCAGCGGGGCAGGTAAATCTACGCTGATGAATATTATCGGTATGTTAGATGAACCCTCTGCCGGAGAGTATTTCTTTTTAGATAATCCTGTACATAAACTGAAAGAGCGGCAGAAGTCAGAATTACACAAGCATCATATCGGCTTCATTTTTCAGGCCTACCATTTAATTGATGAGCTTACTGTTTATGAAAATATTGAAACACCATTGCTGTATAAAGGCATTGGCTCATCGCAACGTAAAAGTATGATAGCCGATTTGCTGGATCGCTTTAATATGGTTGCCAAAAAAGATTTGTTTCCTGAGCAGCTATCTGGTGGCCAGCAGCAATTAGTGGGTATAGCCCGTGCCATAGTAGGTCAGCCGAAGTTGTTATTGGCAGATGAACCCACCGGCAATTTGCATTCTGAGCAAGGAAAAGAAATTATGGAGGTATTTAAAAAGCTGAATCAAGAGGGGATGACCATCATTCAGGTAACACATTCTGATCTTAATGCATCATACGGTACACGCACAATTAAAATTGTAGATGGTGCCAAGCAATCTGACGAGCAAGTGATAAAAGAAAAAATAAATTAAAAATTAGCGAGATGAGAATTTCAGTTTTAGTTATAATACTAAGTTTATTGTCGATTACTGTGGTTGCACAGAGAACATTATCAATTGAAGAGGCAATTAAGTTAGCCTTAAAAAATAATGTTGCCATACGTCAGCAAAGTAATCAGCAAATAACAAATCTAGCTACTCGCAATTCTGCAATGGCGCGCACTCTACCCACAATAACAGGAACTGCGCAATCTTGGAAAACACTGGGAAATCAATTTATTGAGCAAGAAGCCAGAGTAGTGAATGATGCAAGTACAAACAATTTTTTTGCAACAGCTAATGCTAATTTGGTATTATTTAATGGTTTTAATCGCATCAATGGAATAAAACAGGCCAATGAGCAATTAGAGGCACAGCAATTTCAGATTAAGCGTTCCGAAGAAGAAGTTATAAGTCAGGTATCATCTCAATATTTGCAGTGTTTGCTTGACAAGGAGATACTTAACATTGAGGAAACGAATCTCAGAACGCAAGAGCAACAGCGAAACCAAATCCAACAGCACGTTGAGTTAGGAAGTAGGGCCCATGTTGACTTGGTTAATCAGGATGCCCAGGTTAAGATGGCACAACTTAGAGTTTTGCGTGCCCGCCAAACCCTCCGGAATGATAAAATTACACTTTCACAACTTATGTTTCAAGACCCTTTCAGTGAGTTTGAGATTGAAGAACCTAAATGGAATATTTCTTTCGAAGATTTAAAATCTGTCGATCCCCTTAGTCTTAATGAAGTTGCTATGCAAAATAGAGCTGATCTGCAACAGCAACGAAAAATTGAATCCTCGTGGAGGAGTAGTGTTAGTATCAATCGTTCTGCTGCAATTCCTACTCTTTCTTTTTTTGCAAGTATTAATTCGTTTTATAGCAATGCATCAACCCCTGTATTTAACGATCAGTTAGACAATAACCTTAGGAAACAATATGGCCTCACCTTAAATATTCCCATATTTCAGGGACTTCAAAATAGGGTAAGTTTTGTGCAGGCTAAAGTAAATTATTTAAACGCACAGCTTGATGTTGAAAATGCAGAGTTAGTTGTTAAAAGTGATGTATTGCGTGCATATCAAAACTTAAATGATGCAAATTTGAATTATGAAGCAGCCAGAATTCAACTGGAGGCGGCCGATCTTGCATATGCATTGGAAAAGGAGCGATATGATATTGGTATAATTGATTTCGTTCAATTTACACAAGCCAATCAAACATTAATTAGTGCTCAAACAGATTTTGCAACTGCCAGGTATACGCTATTGTTTCAAGGAATATTATTGGATTTTGCTACTGGAACTTTAAAGGCAGAACTTCTAATTGATTAAAATTTAGGGATTTTAATACAAAAAATAATACATTTGCAGCCCCGATGAGTATCGGGGCCTTTTTATTTTAAAAGGTTAAG
>DAOLDI010000105.1:0-7229 GCA_035327445.1 Cyclobacteriaceae bacterium
AAGAAGTAAAGCGTGGTTTAATTGCTGATGTTGAAACAGAACTGAGAAGGGCAAATGCCCGTCTCTTACTGTATTCAACCAGGCAAAAAATTCTGGATTAATAATTTGTTTTTCATAGTACAGACCGTTTCTGCTCATTATTAAAAAGCTGAAACGGTCTTTTTTTTATGCAGGAACTTATACTCAACAACAGAAAGATTGTTAATGCCTGGTGCATGTACGACTGGGCGAATTCGGTCTACAGCCTTGTAATAACCGCTGCCATTTTTCCTGTTTATTACCAGAATGTAGCCATAGGCCCGCAGGGTGGTGATGTCATCAGCTTCTTCGGTTTCGAAATTGTAAACTCAGTACTTTATTCTTATGCGCTTTCATTTTCTTTTTTGATAGTTGCCCTGCTACTTCCATTGCTATCTGGTATAGCAGATTATACAGGTCAGAAGAAAAATTTCATGAAAGCTTTCGTGTATATAGGCGCCTTCTCATGTATGGGTCTTTACTTTTTTACAGGGCAGCACATTGAGCTTGGAATTATTTTAAGCATAACAGCCAGTATTGGCTTCTCTGGTAGCCTTGTGTTTTACGATGCATTTTTACCTGTAATTGTAACAGAAGACAGGTTCGATAAAACAAGCGCAAGAGGGTATTCATTAGGCTACATTGGCAGTGTATTGCTCATGATTGCCTGTATTTTTATCATCGAAGCTTATGAGCTTTTTGGCTTTGCAGATAAGGGCATAGCAACCCGTTTTACTTTTTTATTGGTGGGATTATGGTGGCTGGGTTTCTCACAGATAAGTTTTTATTGGTTACCTGATAATGTTTTCAAAAGGCATCCTGAAGGAAATGTAATTTGGAAAGGTCACCGGGAAATTTTAAAGGTTTGGAACAATCTGCGAATGCAAGCTGAACTTAAGAAATATTTGCTGGCCTTTTTCTTTTCAAACATGGGTGTGCAAACGGTACTATACCTGGCTGCAACATTTGGCGCAAAAGAATTAGCATTACCGGCCGATAAGCTCATCATCACCATTCTGTTAATTCAATTGGTTGCTGCAGTTGGTGCTGTATTTTTTGCGCGCTTATCTGGAAAGAAGGGGAATAAGTTTAGTCTTCAGCTTAGCATGTTGATTTGGGTTTTCATTTGCATGGCAGCCTATTTTGTGAACTCAGAATACGCTTTTTATACGCTTGCTATTTGTGTTGGGGTGGTAATGGGTGGTATTCAATCTTTATCAAGGGCAACTTATGCTAAACTCTTGCCTGTAAGTACCGTAGATCATGCTTCTTATTTCAGCTTTTATGATGTTACTTATAACTTATCTATAGTGTTTGGTACTTTTTCTTACGGCTTGATAGAACAGTTAAGCGGAAGCATGCGCAACAGCACCCTCGCACTGATGAGTTACTTCATTATTGGCTTAATCTTTATTTCACTAACAAGCATTAAGCCCGTAAAAGAACATTCTAATAACGCAGGTGCTTAACCGTTAAACCGTGATCTCTCAATTGCTTGAGTGAGGCAATGCCGATTTTTAAGTGAACGTCTACAAACTTTTGCGTTATGCCCTTATCACTTGTTTCTGTTTTTACGCCATCGGGTATCATGGGTTGATCTGATACCAGCAACAATGCGCCTGCAGGAATCTCGTTGGCAAAGGCAGTAGTAAAGATGGTAGCGGTTTCCATGTCAATAGCCATAGGCCTGATTTTGCGCAGGTATTCTTTAAACTCCTCGTCCCATTCCCAAACCCTGCGGTTGGTGGTATACACTGTGCCGGTCCAGTAGTCCTGGTTATGATCACGTATGGTGGTCGAAATGGCCTTTTGCAGTGCAAATGAAGGCAAGGCCGGCACTTCAGGTGGGAAATAGTCATTTGAGGTACCCTCACCTCTTATGGCAGCGATGGGCAGTATCAAATCGCCCAGGTCATTTTTTCTTTTTAAGCCTCCGCATTTTCCTAAAAATAAACAGGCTTTTGGCTTGATGGCGCTGAGCAGATCCATTACTGTGGCAGCATTAGGACTACCCATACCAAAATTAATGATGCTAATGTTATCTGCTGTGGCGCTGCGCATGGGTCTGTCCAATCCGTGAACAGGCACATCGTGCCACTCTGCAAACATGTTTACATAATTATCAAAATTGGTAAGCAAAACATATTGTCCGAAGGTATGCAGTGCTTGTCCGGTGTATCGGGGCAACCAGTTTTCTACTATTTCTGCTTTTGTTTTCATAAGCGCTAAATTAAGCTTATTCATGAAATTTTGTGTGAAACAACTTTATTCTACTTGAGGCTTCAGTACATTTGATTGATGCAAAAACTTAATCTTCCGGCATTTGAAGTAAAGCTGATTGAAAAAGAAAGCAAGTATTTCATTTTTGATCTGATCAGAAAGAAGTATGTAAGCCTTAGTCCTGAGGAATGGGTGAGACAACACCTTATTAATTACCTGGTTACTCATCTGCAATATCCTAAAGGTTTATTCAGAATTGAAAAGCAGCATGCTTACAATGAAATGGCCAGGCGTTCTGATATTCTTATTCTTGATCAGCAAGGCAAACCATGGATGCTGGCAGAATGTAAGGCGCCTGAAGTAAAGCTTGCAAATTCGAGCTTACAACAATTAGCCATTTACAATAAGACTTTATTGGCTACATATCTTGTTTTATGCAATGGTTTGGAATTGTATTGCTGGAAAGCAGGTGACGAGCATAAGCCTGCGCAACTACTGGATGAATTACCGGTATTTGGAAAATAAAAAAGGCCTGCATAGCAGACCTTTTTTTAGTGTGACTGATCTTACTTAGCTAAGAAACTTACTAACCTCAGTATAGGGTAAATTAAAAGCTTCAGCTACGGCCTGGTAAACAACTTCGCCATTGATAACATTTAAGCCCAGGCGCAATTCTTTGCTTTCCTGGCAAGCTTTTTTCCATCCCATGTTAGCTAATTTGATAGCATAAGGAAGTGTGGCATTTGTGAGCGCCAAAGTAGAAGTATAAGGCACAGCACCTGGCATGTTGGCTACACAGTAGTGTACAACATCATCAATGATATAAGTCGGATCTTCGTGTGTAGTTGGTTTACAGGTTTCAATACAACCACCCTGGTCAACAGCAACATCAACTAACACAGTACCTGGGCGCATGCTTTTTAACATATCTCTTGTGATGAGTTTAGGCGCTTTGGCACCAGGAACCAATACACCGCCTACAATTAAATCAGAAGTTTTGATTTCTTCCCTGATGCTGTATTCATTAGACACCATGGTGCGCACATTTTTGGGCATAACATCATCTAAATAACGCAAACGAGGAATGTTTACGTCCATAATTAACACATCAGCGCCCATACCAGCTGCAATTTTAGCTGAGTTGGTTCCAACAACACCACCACCTAGAATTAACACCTTGGCAGGTTTAACACCGGGAACACCGCCTAATAAAATTCCTCTTCCCTTCAAAGGTTTTTCCAGGTACTTGGCACCTTCCTGTATGGCCATTCTGCCTGCAACTTCACTCATGGGTACCAGTAGCGGCAAACTTCCGTCTGCTTTTTCAACGGTTTCATACGCAAGACAAACAGCACCACTTTTAATCATGGCGTGTGTAAGGGGCTCATAAGAGGCGAAGTGAAAATAAGTAAATACCAGTTGATCTTTTTTAATCAGGTTATACTCTTGCTCAATAGGCTCTTTTACCTTAATGATCATTTCAGCTACATCAAAAACTTTTGCTGCAGTTTCAAGTATTTGTGCTCCTGCTGCTGTGTACTCGGCATCGCTGAAGCCGCTGCCAGTTCCTGCATTTTGTTCTACATAAACTATGTGTCCTCTTTTTACCAATTCCTTGGTACCGGCTGGTGTAAGTGCTACACGGTTCTCGTTATTTTTTATTTCTTTAGGTACGCCAATAATCATGATACTTTGGGTTTTTAAAATGTGCACAAATATAGCATTCGCACTTAATTTGCCCCTTGCTTATTTGATATTTGCGCAGCATGGATAATAAAAAATTCAAGCCAATAAAAATGGCTTTTTACGGTACTTTAAGGCAAGGCTTTGATTTGCACAGAAGCTTTCAAAATCATTTGAAATTCATCTCTCAAACTGATATTCCGGGTTATAGGCTATACGATTTGGGCGCATATCCTTACGCTTTATATACTGGTATTGAACGCCAAACCATTAAAGTTGAACTATATGAAGTATTGAGTGAAAAGGCATTTCTATCTATTGAAGCCATTGAAACAGAGGCCGGTTATAAAAGAAGCAGCATTTCGATAGCTGGAGAAAGTTTTGAAATTTACTTGTTTGATAAAATTATATTAGGTTCAACAGAAATTAGCGGAGGAGATTGGACACAATATTATCTAAACACAAAACATAATTTGAAGGGCTAGTTTCCGCTGGTATATTCTTTTTGAAACCTTTTTCCATTTTACCTATTTTTGAAAGCATCATTAACCTTAAATCATTCTGTATTGAGCGCTACAAAAACCATAAAGCCAAAAGCAGTGAAGGCAAAAACAAATGCGGATGAATTTCTTGCAGATTATCGTTTGGCAGTTGAAAGCAGGGAAGCCAGTTTGATTGGCCGCAAAGAAGTTTTTATGGGCAAGGCCAAGTTTGGCATTTTTGGCGATGGCAAAGAGCTGGCGCAAATAGCTATGGCCAGGGTGTTCAGGGCCGGAGATTTTCGCTCTGGTTATTACCGCGATCAGACCTTTATGTTTGCCATTGGCGAATTAACGGTGCAGCAATATTTCGCGCAGTTGTATGCGCATACCAGTGTTGATGCTGAGCCCGCATCTGCAGGCAGGTTAATGAATGGTCATTTTGCTACGCGCATGTTAGATGAACAAGGCAATTACAAAAACCTGGCTGAATTGAAAAACAGCAGCTCAGATATTTCGCCAACTGCATCACAAATGCCCAGGCTCTTGGGCATGGCCTATGCGTCTAAATTATTCAGAGAGAATAAAGCGCTTCATGCGTTCAAAAATTTTTCAAATAAAGGAAATGAAATAGCCTTCGGAACAATTGGCAATGCCTCAACTTCTGAAGGAATGTTTTATGAAACCATCAACGCTGCGGGTGTATTGCAAGTGCCCATGTTAATGTCTGTGTGGGATGATAACTATGGAATATCTGTTTCACAGAAATATCATACTACCAAAGAAAGTATCTCTAAAGTACTTGCAGGTTTTCAGCGAAATAAAGATGGAGCAGGTTTTGAAATTCTTACAGTAAGAGGTTGGGATTATCCTGCTTTGATTGAGACGTATCAAAAAGCAGAAACAATTTGCCGCAAAGAACATATACCCGTATTGATTCATGTGGAAGAAATGACTCAACCGCAAGGTCATTCCACATCCGGATCGCATGAAAGATATAAATCAAAAGAACGCTTAGCCTGGGAAGAGGAGTATGATTGCATTGCGCAAATGCGTAAATGGCTTATTGCAAATAAACATGCAAGCTCTGCACAGCTAGATCAAATTGAGCAGGAAGCTAAACTATCAGCCAAACAAGCTAAAGAAGCTGCATGGAAAGCATTTATTGCTGATATAAAAACACAACAGAACAGGTTAGAAGAAATTTTATCCAGACTTGTAGAAGTAAGCTCAGCGGCAGAAGCCATCAATGAGCAGCTTCAGACTTTGAAAAAAATTCTCAATCCCATTCGAAGCGATGCCTATAAAACGGCAAAAAAAGTAATGCGCATATTGAGAGATGAAGACTCAGATGCCAAAACAGATTTGCGCAACTGGTTAAATGACTTAACTGAAGAAAATGAAAACAGGTATAGCTCACATTTGCATAGTGAGTCTGATGAAGCTGCGCTCAAAGTTGAAATTGTAAATCCAAGCTATGCAGAAGATGCGCCCCTGGTTGATGGTCGCGAAGTTTTACAAGCATGTTTTGATGCGGCAATGGCACGTGACCCTCGCGTGTTTGCCTTTGGTGAAGATGTAGGTAAAATAGGAGATGTTAACCAGGCATTTGCCGGCATGCAAGACAAGTACGGTGAGTTAAGGGTAACTGATACCGGTATAAGAGAATGTACCATTATCGGGCAAGGCATAGGCGCGGCACTGCGCGGACTAAGACCTATTGCTGAAATTCAATACCTCGATTATTTACTCTACGCCATTCAGATTCTTTCTGATGATTTGGCTTGTTTGCAATACAGAACCAAAGGAGGACAGAAGGCGCCTTTGATTGTGCGCACACGTGGCCACCGATTGGAAGGTGTTTGGCACTCAGGTTCGCCTATAGGCATGATATTACACAGCTTGCGGGGTATGTATGTACTGGTGCCACGCAACATGACGCAGGCCGCAGGTTTTTATAATACCATGCTGAAGTCTGATGACCCCGCATTGATTATTGAATGTTTGAATGGTTACAGACTAAAAGAAAAATTACCTGCTAACATAGCAGAATTCACAGTACCATTAGGGGTTCCTGAAGTTTTGAGAGCAGGTACTGATGTAACTATTGTAACCTATGGTTCTATGTGCCGCATTGTGATGGAGGCTGCTGAGCAATTAGCAACTTTCGGAATTGATTGCGAAGTAATTGATGTGCAAACTTTGTTGCCTTTTGATATTCACCACAGTATTGTTGACTCAGTTAAGAAAACCAATCGTGTTGTGTTTGCCGATGAAGATGTACCCGGTGGTGCAAGTGCATATATGATGCAGGAAGTATTGGAAGTACAAGGAGCATATCAATACCTGGATGCAGCACCCTTAACCATTGCGGCTAAGGCGCACAGGCCAGCCTATTCATCTGATGGGGATTATTTCTCGAAACCAAACACAGAAGAAATATTTGATAAGATATATAGCATGATGCACGAATCTGATCCTTCGCAATTTCCGGCTATCTATTAATTTCTGCGGATATCTTCTAACCTGAATTCAGGACTTTCTACGGTATTGCTTTGATTTAAAGCGCGGTCTTGAATGGTAATTCTTAATTTCAATGTAGAAAGACTGAAAAGTTGGCGAAAACCAATTGATGTCATTGCATACCTTAATCTGCCCTCTAATGGAGATGCCCTGTCTTGATCTTTTAATAATGGAAAACGGCCGTCAAATGTAGTACCACAGAGTTCTGTTCTCCAGTCAAACAAAGAAAATGATCCATTTGGGTTTTTGGTGTAATACTCAACAAAGATGTTGTAATGGTCGGGATTAAGCTCATAATAAACAGTG
>DAOLDI010000106.1:0-7197 GCA_035327445.1 Cyclobacteriaceae bacterium
CAGCTATTTTTTATGCCAACCAGGATTTTATCATGAATGCATTGGCATACCTTACTGCGTCCGATGGTTTGATTACCACCCGTAACAAGGAAATCAAAATTCGTCCGCTTGATAAACAGAAAATTGCTGAAGAGAAATTATACTGGCAATTATTGAATTTGATCAGTCCGGTATTGTTGATTGTTTTATTTGGTGTGCTGCGTGCAGCCTGGAGAAAAAGGAAATTTGGCAGATGAGTACACTCGAACAAAAAATAAAATTCAGGTTCATCGCATTCATCAGCTTGCTGATGGTAACAGTTGCCGTATATTTTTTATTGCCCGACCACAGCATTTCTAAAATCGATAAGAATCTTTTTAAACCCGAAGCAATTGAAAAAATTGATAAGGTAGTAATACAAAGAGGGGAAGAGCAGCTTGTATTGCAATACATCAACGGGCGATGGATGCTGAATGATAACATGGTGGCCGACAGGCAAATGATACAAGTACTTTTTGCAAGCATCGATCAGGCGCTGCCTAAACGTAAAGCCGCTGCATCGCAACAAGATTCGCTGCTCAGACAATTTAATACAGACGCCTCGCGAGTTGAGTTGTACGAAGAAAATGTTTTACGCAAGGCCTATCTGGTTTTAGGTGATGACAACAATCGGATTTCCTGGTTTAAGGATCCCAACAAATCAGATATTTATCAGATCATCATTCCGGGCTACAGCGCTTATGTTGCTTTTATTTACAAGCAGCCCCTGCATGAGTGGAAAGACCGCCTGGTATTTGATTTCAACTGGAGAAATTTTGCTTCGCTGAGCATGGAGTACAGCGGTAATGAAAGTGCAGGTTTCGAAGTGAGTTTACAAGATGACTATTTTGCCATCAGCCAATTACCTGCAACAGATACCACCGCCTTAAACGATTTTCTTGACCATGTATCAATGCTGGAAGCAAGCAAGTGGGTAGTTAACAGCGAATTTGCTTACAGTGACAGCCTGGTGCAAACAACAGCTACAGCTAAGATCAGCATTGCCGATATTGCCAACCGCAGCAGGCAGCTTGAGCTTTGGTATCCGGCCATGCCCAATAACTTTGTTTTGGCCCGATTAAACCAGGCCGATATGCTTTGGCTTGAGCGCAGAGATGCCATTGAATTGCTCAAAAGAAGAACTGATTTTTTGCCCGGAAAAAGAGCTGAAAACAGCCGCTAATTGCCCAATTACGCGTTTCTGATATTTGTTTTTATTTATAACTTTACCGGCACTTAAAAAACCAATAACCACAATCACTATACAATGAAATTCATCGTATCATCAGCTTACCTGCTTAAGCAACTGTCAAATATCAATGGGGTAATCACCACCAATCCTGTGGTGCCCATTTTAGAAAACTTTCTGTTCGAAATTAACGGGGGCGTTTTAACCGTTACTGCCTCTGATCTACAGACTTCTATGATTACCGAATTGCAGGTTGAGTCTAAAGAGAAGGGAAGCATTGCAGTGCCTGCCAGAATTTTACTGGAAACCCTCAAGAACCTGCCCGAGCAACCCGTTACTTTTTCTATTGATGAAAGCAGCTATAGTATAGAAATTATTTCTGATAACGGACGCTACAAATTAGCCGGAGAAAACGCTACCGATTTTCCCAAAGTGCCCAATGTAAGCAATGATTTTTCAGCAGAGCTTTCTTCTCAGGTTTTAGCTAAAGCCATTAACAATACCATCTTCGCTACAAGTAATGATGAATTACGCCCGGCCATGACAGGGGTGTACATCAACCTTTCTGAGAAAGGAACCATCTTTGTTTCAACTGATGGCCACAGACTGGTAAAGTATGGTCGCAAAGATGTGAACACAGATAATGGTGCGGCAATCATTATACCCCGGAAAGCGCTTAACTTATTAAAGAGTACACTACCAGCAGAAAATACGCCTGTAAGCATCGACTTCAATTTGTCGAATGCATTCTTCAAGTTTGGCAACATCAAAATGATTTGCCGCCTGATTGATGAACGCTTCCCTGATTATGAAAATGTAATTCCTGCCAAGAACACCATCAAGATGACGATCGACAGAGGAGAGTTTTTGGGTTCACTCAAGCGTATTGCAATCTATGCCAATAAAACTACACATCAGGTAAGGTTAAAAATTACAGGATCTGAATTACAGATTTCTGCGGAGGACCTGGACTTCTCAAATGAAGCCAATGAAAGATTAGCCTGTGAGCATGATGGAGAAGATATCGAAATCGGATTCAACGCCAGGTTCTTACTTGAAATGCTGAATAACCTGGATGCAGACCAGATTGTACTCAGTATGTCGGCACCAAACAAAGCAGGTGTTATTGTGCCTGCTGAAAAAGATAAAGATGAAGATATACTGATGCTGGTAATGCCGGTGATGTTAAATCAGTATGTATAACATTTAAATATGAACGAAAGAGAAAGGCCGGAATTCCGGCCTTTTTTATTAGTTAAACCTGTAGCTAAAGCCTAGCCGGAAGTCAAGTGTGCGTAAAAGATTACTGTACACATTACCAACATGGTGCTCATGTACAATTTGTGTTTGGTTGTTGATGAACCTGGCGCGAACTTCATCAGGCTGATTGTGCTGCTGGTGAGGCGCCTGATTTACCGGTGCTCTAACGCTCATGTATTTTACATGATTACCTAAAAGCATATTGCTCTGCATTTGCAGCATAAAGGTGTTAGGTCTTTTTTTATCTAAATCAATTTGAAATCCTGCACCAAATGCACTTGAAGGTGTACCATCGCGCAAGAGTACTTCTCTGTCCAACGGTTCGCATTGATCCCAATCGGCAGGATCATAAATGTTCAATTCAGTAGAAAGCCAGGCATAACCCAGTTTTGCATTTATAAAAGGTTGAAAAGTGCCTGACTTACCCAGGTAATACCGGCCACCCAACATGAGCGTTGAAAAATTATTGTATACCACAATGTCGGCTTCGCCAGTGCTGTTATCAGGAAAGGTATAAACCTGTCTGCTTTTGTCTCTGCCGTATAAATTATAGTTCAGTTCAAGGCCGGCAGCAAAGCGTTTGTTTTTAGGATGAAAGTAATAGTCAAGACTAAAACCATGTCCTCTCTGAATATGCTCTTGCATGTTTTCATAAGGCTTCATAAAATTATAAGCAAAACCTATTTCATGTGCTTGATGCTGTGCTACTGCGACAAACGAGGTCAAAATTACACAGCATAGGAGTAATGATTTGAGTGAGTTCATGAGCCAACATTTTTATTCTTTAACGGGTATGAAGTAAATCAGGTTGCCAGCACCCCCCCGACTACCCAAATTGCTAAAGCAAAATTTACTTAAGAATGCTAGAATTTAACGGCCAAAGAACTCGCAATAATAAAATTATCAGTTCTTAAACCGGCTGTGTGTTCAAAAATGGCTTCTTTGCTTTTTAGGTAGCGAGCTTCAAATCTCAGCATAACATTTTCAGCTGGCCTGTAATCCAGGTTAAAGGAGAGCCCGGTGGTTTGAAAACCATTAAAATTTTCAGTTAGAATGATTGCTCCATTTTTATCTCCGAAATATTCTACACGTGCGGCACAATCCCATTGGGATGAAATATTCAGTTGAGTTATGGCAATGGGTGTTACCCAGTAATGATTAATGTCTGAACCTTTAGCGCTTTGCTGGATGCCTACATCAGTACCTGCAATTAGTTTAACGCGTTCGGTTAATTGCACGATGGTGTAAAAATTATTAAACACACGAAACCTGCGACTGTCATCAGGATCATCGGCACCAAAAAAAGTACTCCAGTTAAATAATACTTTTTCACTTATGGTGTATTTCAATTGTGTACCCCAGCTTAACATGGAGTTGCCGGGTAATCTTCTGATGCGTTGCCATCCATTCACCAGTAGCAATGCCAGGTAGAGCTTTTCATTGGCTTCGTAACTCAACTTTGCACCCGTTAAAAAGTAAGGAGAATTTTCAGCCAATAAAGAGCGTGTTAGAGTAAGGTTATCGCTTGATATCGCGCTTTCAAAACCTATATGTGAGGGCATCACACCGGCATCGAGCCATATTTTGCCTGATGGGTCTAATGCTATGCCTGCATTGGCTTCAAATATATGCTGCATAACCGGATGTTCTGCAGCATAGTTATCGCTGGCATAAGTACCGCTTTGCAAAGCAATATTGGCACGGTAACGTTCATGATTAATACTGAAGTTTAGCAAGGCCAGGTTAACATTAAACTCATTGTGCCTGTTGTGATTGCATAAGAATTCTTGCCGGTAGTCTGTAAGCGGTTTATTAAAATCAAATACATAATAAGTATCTGCGAAACCGCTTATGGTTAAGCCTGCTGCTTGCTTCACATAATTATCTTGTGCATGCGTAAAGTTTGCAGTAAGCAATATGCAAAGTACTGCAAGGCTGAAATGATTGGCAAATCGCATTAAATAGTTGCTCAAGAAAATGGAAGGTAAGAAAATTATTTGAGCTGCTGCAGCTAGCAGGGTATAATATAAAAACGGGAACACATTAATTGCTTAACTGTTCCCGTCTTGCTGCATAACAACCGTGGCTGCTCTACAACGCCAAATCGCTTTTTACAAAGTAAAGTTTAATTTCATCTTGCGAATCATCTTAAACTTTGAACCAATGAACGGTATTCCGAAGAACCCTTTTTCACTGACCCGGTCAAGACCCACCGACTTTTTTGTCATTATTTTCCGTAGAAAATAACTTTTGTTTATCGATTTTTCTTGATCACCTTGTCATTATTTCGACTTGGTGATATGAAGGTATTGTATTGAATTATCCTATCAAAATATTTTACTAGAAAGAACTCCACATCTTATCAACCATGTTATCCACAATGCTTAATTGAAATGATTAAGCAGTTTTTGAACTTGAAAGTATACTAGCTGCAAATTTTTCTATCGCATCAAAATCAATTTCAGAGACAGAAGCATTTACTTTTTTGATTTTTCTGATGATGGTTCTTTCAATAAAATTCATTTTATCAAAGAGTAATTCTCCACCAAAGAGTCCATGCGCCACAGCGTGTTTGCGTAATATTTCCGGAAATGCCATTTCGAACTCCATTTGACCCTTCTCTTTTTCCATAAAACAGATGAAAAGCCCCAATTTTTTCTGCAGCAGCAGTTTCTCGTGTTTTCCGCAAAAGGATTTTACCTCTTTTTGAATTTGCCCTACATGTATGGAGCCACCAATCAGCAGGGTGTCAAAATTTGAGAGTTCGGGCATTTTTCCTGCTTCCAGGTTATGCAGCTGACAATTAGTTTCGCCTAGTTTTTCTTGCAGCAATTTTACCACCTTCTCTGTGGTGCCATGCCGGCTCATATAAATAATCAGACAGTTCATAATTCCTTGTTTTACAACAAAGCAATGAACTGTCTGCTTAAATAACTATGTCCTAAATCAGTCAGGCTATTGATTGTTTTCTAAGGCAAGCGCTTGCCAGCCCTGAACATGATCAGATTATTTTGATCGAAGGTGTAAAATACAAATGGGCCCGAAGAGTTTATAGCGCTTCCACCATATTCGAATCTACCTTCTAATTCAACAAAGATAGATTCAGTAAAATTGATTCTGGCACCAATTCCTCCTGTGAGGTATGGAGTTAAGGATTGATAATTAAAGGGGCTACTTTGTTGTGTGGAGACATTTCCGGCAAGTTCTCTCGTTTGGATTTGCTGGTTATATTGTTCTGAAATAATATTTATTGTAGGACCTAAATTCACAAAGGGTTCAATTTTGTTACCCGGACTAAAATTATATTTAACTAATACAGGAATTTTGATTGCGCTAAATCCAACTTCTATTTGAGTTGTAAGATTTTCATTAGGGGTAGGGGTTGAGATTGTTTTTGTAGAGTTAAACTGTGCAGCGCTCATCCAGAGTAGCTCAGTTCTCAGCGACATTTTTTTGCTGAATCTAGGAAATGTTGCTTCAATAAATGCCCCTGCTGCAAAAGAGGAACTGCTTCTTAAAGCATCAAGATCGTAGGTGGGATATTCATTTTCTAATAAATTACCGCCCCAATTCAAGAATAAATATGCACCACTCAGACCAAACGATAATTTTACATTAGGAATATTTTCTTTGTAAATAATTACATTCGTTGGATTTACACATTTATTGTAATCACTGATTAGCACTTCGAGTTTGTTTTGTGTTAAAGCCGTTTCAAATATCCTGGGTGTAAAATCAGGACAATCCGTCATCATGGATGCCAATACGCCATGATATTCATTTCGCTTCAGCATTTTTTGTTCATTACCCTGGTAAACAATAGTGCGTGTTATCCTCAGTTCTTTTATAGCTCCATCTTTTTCTGCAAAAAACTGAGATTTATAAATGAAGAAGTTCACATTTCCATGCACAATAAATTCAGCAAAGCCATCAACTATGGTGCTGTCGTTGACTTGCATTTTTCTCGAGGCATAGACTTTAAAGTTTTCAATACCATAACCATCAATATCAAAAGGTTTGTAATCTGTAGCAGTGCCGTTCATATCTCTTTTGAAAGTGCATGATGCGTGGCTCCTGTTTACATCTTTATCTTGTACATAACCTCGGATGGTATCTCCTTTTTGGATGATGTAGCCGGGACTAAAGCGTTGCGCGAAGCAAATGTTTGCTAATGAAATAAATAGCAAAATGTAGAGGTGTCTCATGTTTATTTTTTTGGTTTATTTAAATAATAAGTTAATCAAATGGTGTTAGTCTAGCGAAGGATCATATTTCCAGTTTTGGTTTCTATATTCACTTGGGCTAAATGGCCGCTTTCCTAAACCGAAGTAAACTTGATTATTATAATGTATCATAAATATTCCTTGAAATAAATTGAATGGTCTTGAAATTGGCGTAAGGGTTTGGGAGCTTAAGTTATATTTTGCTAAAATTATTTCTCTGGAATTTAAGCCTAAGGCCTCTACAATTCCTGTTTGAAGAGATAGTATTACCTCATTATTCACTGCGAAACTATGCCTGATATTAAAATAATCAGTTTTGAATTCATTTAGATTTTGCCAAGAATTAGTATTAGGGTTATAGTTGATAATTCTTACAGTTAAATCATGTGCTACTAACGGTGGAATGTAATGCATGAAAAACAGGTACCCATTGCCATTCTGAACTGCCGCAGTTGTAGTAGTTATCGAACCATCAGTTAATAAATTATAAGGAATGTCTGCAAGTTC
>DAOLDI010000107.1:0-7173 GCA_035327445.1 Cyclobacteriaceae bacterium
ACTTTGCCAAGTATTACACTGTAATATCGCACATCGTTAATCATTTTGACCTGCACGATTACTTTTTTTTGATAAGAAGATTTGAGATTTTCAACCAGACGAATTAAACTGATCATTTCCTGGTAGGTGCCTACCTGCACACCAAAACCGCTCATAGGTTTTGTTTTGTTTACCTGAAAGTGATAATAAGACTTGTCGTTAATCACTACATCAGAAACAGGCTTTATGGGTCCTCCGCCTTTACCATCTCCGGCATCTAATACTTCTATTTTTACATTGGCCAAACCTTGAATTACGAAGCCCAGTCTTTCAGCTGCAGATTTTGATAAGTCAATGATGCGGTCTTCAATAAATGGACCGCGGTCATTTATGATCACTTCTACGGTTTTATCATTATCAAGATTTGTAACTTTTACTTTTGTGCCAAATGGCAAGGTTCGGTGCGCGGCAGTTAGTTTGTTGTGCCTGTATTTTTCTCCGCTGGCAGTTGGCTTACCTTCAAACTTATCAGCATAATAAGAGGCTTTGCCAGTTTGTACTTGTGCAAAAGATGGAAGAGAGGTTAACAGGCAGATGCAAAGTTGAGTGATGATTTTCATTAGCAAAAAAATTACGGTTTGTAGCTGTTTAAAAGAATATCAAAAATAGGAATTCTGAAGAATATTCTGAGTGATTATTTAGGCAGTTCAACAATCCTAGTTATCACCTAAAGCAGCCAGCCTTTCAACTCCTGCAGCCCAATAAAGTTCTGCCAGTAGTTTTTCATAATCGGTTCTTAATTTAATAAGCTTGGCAGTTACTAAAATCAGCCTTTCTTGCTGGAAATTAATTCTGAACAAATCGCTTTCTCCGCTTTCAAGATTGAGAATTTCTGCCTGAAGTAGCCGCTCTTGACCCACAACCATTTTTTCTTGTTGACCAATGATTAGCGCGTCATTCACCAGGGCGTTGTAAATCTGCTTTATCTCATTTAGAATTTCTCTTTCCAGCTGACTTCGCTTGAAGTTTACTTCAGAAATTTTCAGCTTTGTTAAGGCAAGCTGGCTGCGCTCTTTTCTCAGGAAAACCGGAAACGAAAGATCAATACCTGTCGAATAATTTCTGCCTAATGAAAAACTGTTAAACTCTCCGTTACCATCAATGGGTTGATTGATGAAGTTGTAATTAAACATGATGCGGGGCTTCAGGTATTCATTATTGAGCCTGCGTTCTGCATCAAGCTGAAGCAGATTGGCATCAAGTACCCTTAATTCGGGATGCTGACTTTGTGCAAGGTCAATTAAGGTATTGAGGTCTTCCAAACTTATGCCGGGCAAACGCATGGGTGCGGCAGGAACTATATTTTGATCAAGCAAAAGGGGTTGCAGGTCTTCGCTCCACAAATAATTTGAAATTTGAATTCGTTTAATTTCCTGTTCTCTTATGCTTTCCTGTAATTCAACAATGCGGGTTTGCAGGGTGATGAAAGATTGTACCGTATCAATTACTGATGCTTCACCCAATTGAAAATCCATTTTTACACGATCAAATATTTCTTGTGAAATGTTTACAGCGCGCTCATTCAGCCTTAGTAACTGATGGGCGAAGCTCCAGTTCCAGTAATCTTTGGCGGCATTTAATAGCAGGTTGTTAACCAGGCGCACTTGTTCAGCCTCCAGCAATCCGGCAAAGTACTCTGCTTGTCGTAAGGCTGTTCTTCTTTCATCTGTCATAAATCCTTGCGCAAGTGGAATGCGCACATCTGCATACACTTGTCTGAAATTATCAACAGGCGAAATAAATTTTTCCGGATTTAAATACTGGCCCCTGTTCTGCTCGAAACCTATTTGTGGATGTACAGGAATAATGCTGGTAAAATCAAGACCTGCACCAAACATGTTATAGTATTCAGTATTACCTAATTCTTTTGCATTGTAGCGCATTTTAAGTTGAGGATCAAAAGAGCCTCTTGCAAGTCTAATGTTTTGCTGGGCTACCTCAGAAAGCAAATTAATTTGTTGCGCTACCGGATGATGCTTCAGAATAAGTTCGTAAAACTGATCAAGACTTAACACCTCATCAGCATTATTTTCGGAAGCCGCTTCTTGTGCGTAAACTAACCAAGAAGAGAAAATCAAAATTACTGCACACATCAATCTGCTCATGCTAAATTGGAGTAAAGAATTAAAAGTATTTGAATAAAACTGTAACAGCATCAAACTACTTCAAATTAGGATTTGCTTCCAACATTATTTCAAGCGGGCCTTCATACAATCCAGGAGGGAAACCGTTCAGGTTTCGCCATATTTCATACCAAATTGGTACAGTTTTCAACATCACCCATCCTTTAGTTCCTGAACCAACCCGCACAAGCTCGGGCCAGGGTTCATCATCAGGGTCGGGTTTAATTAAAATTCTGAATTCACCGGGTCTCGCATTTACACGGTCTATAACAGCTACTTCACCACCAAAGGTACCTACTGTTAAACTTGGCCATCCAGAAAATACGATGGCGGGCCAGCCATCAAATTCAAGCCTGACTTTTTTACCGGCTGCGATAATAGGAACATCCATTGCTTTGATATACATCTCAACGGCCATGTCGTTAATCTGTCCTTGAGGTATAATAGTGGCTACCGCTTCACCTTCTTTAATGGTTTCACCAATACCTGCACGTATTGTTCTAACAACAAAGCCATTTTGCGGAGCAAGAATATAATACTGTTGGCTGCGAATTTCCAGGTTGCTATATTCATTCTTCATTTTCACGATTTCAGAATATGAGTCGAATATATCGGCCAGGGTATTGTTCAGGTCAGACTCAGCTTTGCTTATCTTTTCAATAAACTCAGCTTCAATGCGCGACATGTCTGTAATGGTATTATTCAGTTCAGCTTTACTGTTCTGGTATCTGAATTCAAAATCCTGAAACTTGGTTAGTGGAATGTTACCCGCCTCATACAGGGTTTTATTACGCTGATATTGGTTTTCTGCGTTGTTAAACCTTACTTGTGCGGCATCAAGTATGGCCTGGTTCTGTTCAAGCTTTATGCGCAAGTTTTCTCTAAGCGCTGTTATTTGCCTGCGCAGTGCTTCGGCTTTTTGTTCTTTTGATTTTAGACCATCCTGTTTTGCTTCAATTTGTTGATTTAATCGTGGCAAAAGAAGCGGATCAAAATATCTTTCAAGTATTTCTGCCAGTACAAGTATGGTATCGCCAGCCTTTACTTCGTCACCTTCCCTTATTTTCCATTCAGAAATTCTGCCAGGTATAGCGGTTTCAATTGTTTGAGGACGATTACCCGGAGAAAAAGCGGTTACATTTCCAAGACCACGAATGTTCTGTTGCCAGGGTAAAAATAAACCGAATATCATGACAAGCAGCGTAACCAAAAAAATGCGTGCCAGGTAATAACCTGCACGGGGTGTTTTTATTGACCTGAGCGAGTAAAATTTTTCCTGGTCTACCCAGGGTTTTATTTTTCGTGAAGATATATTGAGCATATCTTAATGGATAAAGTCTTTCAAACTGTTGTTAGCAATCAATTCTTCAAAGCTGGCTTTAGTTTGTATGCTGCCTTGCTTTAATACGGCTACCTTTTCACATGCTGCCATGATAATGGGGTCGTTAGAAACGGCAATCAGAGTCCAGGGGTTTTCTTTCTTCACCAGAAACTCAATTAGCTGAAGTTTATCTTCTTTCGGGAAGCCTGTGAAAAAATCATTTAGTATTAAAAGCTCGGGGCGCTTAGCCAGGCAGCGCGCTAAAATTAATTTATTAACAATGGTAGACGAAAGGCCCTTTCCTCCGCTCACCATAGGTGTATTTAATCCTTCAGGCAAATCATTGATTACATCATTTAGTCCAACCTGGCTTAATGACCATGTTGCATCTTGAATACTTTCAAATGGTTTGCCTACTGTGATGTTTTCCAATACAGTGCCTTCAAAAATGTCATCTGGTGAAACGTTCTGTGCAATCTTATCTCTTAGGTTACTCAGGTCAAGGTCTCTCAAAGAAAGGCCATTCATCATCACAATGCCATTGTAATTTTTATTCAGACCAGTGATGATATCGATTAGTGTAGTTTTGCCAGAGGCTGGAGGGCCGCATATACATAGCTTTTCTCCTGCATCAATTTGAAGGTTTAAATCTTTGATTAATGCTTTTGAATTACCGGGGTAGCTGAAATTCAGGTTTTTAATTTCAAGACTATAACCTTTAGAATCTTTAACACGGTTAATGCCTAGTCCTCCAACCCTATCAAGCGGTAAGTCAGTTACCTGGGCAATCTTATCAACAGCAGTAAGCATGTCATAAACAGTATCCATGTACATGATTAGTTTTTCAACAGATCCAATCATGAGGATGATGATAACTTCAGAAGCAACAAATTGTCCTAAAGTTATTTCACGATTAATCACCAGCATGGAACCTATGATTAGAATACCACCAGTTACAAGAGCTTTAAAGAGAACAAAGAATGAAAACTGCGCCAGTAAAACCCGGAAGAGATTGGCGCGGTATAAAAGATAGTTAGAAACTTTGTAATCAGTTTTTCTGATGGGCAACTCAGTATTTCCGGCAATTTTAAATGAGCGAATTGTACGTGCCAGTTCCTCGAGCCAGTGTACAACCTCATACTTATATTTTGATTCTGAAATGGATGATTTCAAACCTCTTGGCCCTGTGATGTATAATACCAGTACCAATAGTGAAATGAGCAGTAAGCCAAATAGCAGAAAAGACGGATGGTATAATGAAAGCAGAATTATCCCAAAAAATATTTGAAGTGCTGCCGCAGAAAGATCAACCAATACTTTGGGTAAACCTTTTTGAATTGTAAGAATGTCAAAGAATCGGTTTACCAACTCAGGGGCGTATTTATCTTTCAGTGCATCCAGCCTTATACGTGGAATGCGAAAGGCAAACTCAAACGAAGCCTTTGCGAAAAGTCTTCGCTGTAAGTATTCCATGATGACCACTTGAATTATCTGAAGTAATCCACCAAGAATTACACCCACAATAACCGCAGATATAAGAATATAAAGTGATGCAAAGACTAAACCTCCGGATACAAATTCAATGATGGTTTGAAAACCAACCGGTATTACCAGGCTTATCAAACCAATAAACATGGCGTATACAAATATGTAGAAGATGTCTTTTCTTTCTGGAGAGAGTAACCTGAAGAAACGTTGAAGCGGACTAAAGTAAACCGGCTTATCGTCTATCTCTTCACTTACAAGGCTGCGGTAAACAAAGAAGGGAAAGAAGATTATTTCATTACTTTCATTTCTGTGTAAGGTATTAATTACCTCATCGGTTAAGCGCGTATAGCTGTTACTTTCTTTACCAATTAGTAAGAGCACCAATTTACTTTTGTCCCGATAAGCGATGGCCGGTACAAGGTCATTATCTTCTTCTACAAAAGTGAGTACGGGCTGGTCGAGCTCAGCAACAAAATCAAGAAAACGTTCCAACTTATGTGCATAAGAAAGAAATACAACCCTGGCTTTAGTGCCGGCTTCCAGCAGGTCTCTTTTAAATTCCTGAAAGTTTGATTTGCTATATTCCCTGCTGTTTATTTCAACCAGGTCAAGTTCAACATGATTAAACTTGTGGTTAAGCAGCGAGGAGGCCTCTTCAATAATCTTGATGATCTGATGATTATTCATTATCGCTCAAATATTTTAATGCTCAGCTTTGCCGATTTTCAGTCAAAATTTGATAAAATACACTGTAAATGAAAGCATTACAGTGTTTTTAAAACACTTAATAAAAACTAGTAAATAGGGCTCAGGTTACAGGAAAGCGCCAAAATTATATGCAAAAAGCGGCAATTCACATTAAATTATTTTAATGTAGGCTTACACATCAGTAACTGGAATTTGACTGAAGCATTATTAGCTTATTAAGGCATTTCACTATACTTTTGTCCGGCAAATAATGACCCTATAATTATTTGCGTATGCCCCCCGTAAAATCAAAATTCCTTACTGAAGCACTTACTTATGATGATGTGGTGTTGGTGCCCGCTTACTCTGAGGTATTACCCCGCGATACTGACACACGCACCCAATTAACTTCCAGAATAAGTCTGAATATTCCATTGGTTTCTGCCGCCATGGATACCGTAACTGATGGTGATTTAGCCATTGCCATGGCTTTAGAAGGAGGCTTGGGATTTATTCACAAGAATATGCGCAAAGAAGTACAGGCAGAGCATGTGCGCAGGGTAAAACGCTCACAAAGCGGTATGATTCTGGACCCCGTAGTATTGCAGATAAATGCCACTTTGCAGGATGCTGAGAGCATAATGCGCAATTATAAAATCGGGGGTATTCCGGTGGTAGACGAAAACCGTAAATTGATGGGTATCATCACCAACCGCGATATGCGATTTCAAAAAGACCTTAGCCTGCCGGTAGAGCGCATCATGACCAAAGAAAATCTGATTACTGCGCCTGAAGGAATTAACCTGACAAAAGCAGAGCAGATTCTGCAAGAATACAAAATTGAAAAGCTGCCCATTGTAAACAAAAAGGGGAAGCTGATTGGACTTGTTACTTATAAAGACATTCTGAAAAAGAAGAGCAAGCCCAATGCATGCAAAGACGAATACGGCAGACTGCGCGCAGGTGCAGCAGTTGGTGTAACACCAGATGTGTTCGATCGTATTGATGTGCTCAAAGCTGCCGGGGTTGATATCATCAGTATTGATACCGCGCATGGCCATTCAAAAGGTGTTTTGGAGGCAGCCAAGCGGATTAAAAAGAAATATCCCGACATAGACCTTGTGGTAGGCAACATTGCAACAGGCGAGGCAGCTAAAGCCTTGGTTAAAGCCGGTGCCGACTGCATTAAAGTAGGAGTAGGACCCGGAAGTATTTGTACCACACGTGTAATTGCAGGTGTTGGTGTACCCCAGCTTACGGCCGTGTACGATTCAGCAAAGGCCATTAAAGGCTCTGGTGTTCCGGTTATTGCTGATGGAGGCATCAGGTTTTCGGGTGATATTGTAAAAGCCATTGCCGCAGGTGCTGATAGCGTGATGATTGGCTCTTTGCTGGCAGGTACCGAAGAAGCCCCAGGTGAAGTGATTATTTATGAGGGCCGGAAATTTAAGACCTACAGAGGCATGGGTTCATTAGAGGCTATGGATGAAGGTTCAAAAGATCGTTATTTTCAGG
>DAOLDI010000108.1:0-7105 GCA_035327445.1 Cyclobacteriaceae bacterium
CCAAGTATGCATTTGAGAAGAGCTTTAACTTTCATATAATACAGGTTTAGGTGAGGAGAATACAAGGAAAGTTAAATAATTAAATCTGAATTTATAAGTTGTATTTTCCTCTTGTGCCAACAAGGCTTAAAAGACCAGGGTTGATCTGTCAATAAGGCTTAATTTTTTCTCAAATTATCGCAGATAACAGCTGTTGCAACAGCAGCGTTTAACGATTCAGCCTTACCATAACGGGGAATAGTTATCTTATAATCTACCTGCGCTTGAAGGCTTGCAGAAATTCCCTGGGCTTCATTGCCAATCAATATAATGCCGCCTTTACCAAAATTAACATGGTGCACATCCTCTCCATCCATAAATGCTCCGTAAACCTTATGTGATGTTGTATCAAAAAAACCTATAAGCTCAGTATAGCAAACTTCAACCCTGGTAAAAGAGCCCATACTGGCACTAATTACTTTAGGATTATAAAATTCTGCAGTGCCAAGAGAGGCTATTATTTTTTTGATTCCGTACCAATCGGCAATTCTGATGATGGTTCCCAGGTTGCCGGGGTCACGTATTTCATCCAATGCCAACACAAACTCATCATTACTGATAACAGGCAATTGTGGCGCTTTCATTTTCACCACTGCCAGGGCATCTCTATTAGATTCAAAAGTACTGGCAGCCACTAATTCACCTTCACTTACCTCAATCAATTCATAGGAGCGGGTCAACAATTCAGCGCTATTATTTGAAATGAACCTCTCTGTACCCAGCAGGCTTATTATTTCAAAATCTGACCTAAGAACCTCTAAAACACTTTTGGCCCCTTCAACAAGGAAACTTTGTTCCTGTTGCCGGTATTTTTTTATTTGCAGGGATTTGATGAATTTAAGCTTGTTTTTTGAGATCATTAGCCTTTCATTTTTTGGCCTTTAAGAAATTAAAATATTCACTCTTCATAACTATATGCTTGCTGCCCGGCTGCATGGGCACAAGGTATCTCAAAGATGGCGAGCAATTACTTGTAAGTCAAAAAATTGAGCACATTCCTGATGATATTAATAAGACTGAACTTCAGTCGCTTTACATGCAGAAAGAAAATCGCAAGCTGGTAAACTATATACCCATTGCGCACTATGCATTAATTTACCAGTGGGGTAAGCGGTATTATAAACCTGAAAAGTATAAAGTTAAACTTGAAAAGGCTAACCAGAAGTTTGATACAAAAATAGCAGCCGCTACACGAGAGCAAAAGCAGGATAAATTAAGAGAAAAGAAAGAAAAGAAAGCCGAAAAAATTCAATTAAAAATTGATGAGGGCAACATGCGCATGCGTATAGGTGAACCACTTTCCATTTATGACAGCTCACAGAGCAAGCTGACTGCAGAGCGCATGCAGAACTACCTTTATATTAATGGATATTTTCTAGCACATGTAAACAGGATTATTAATACCAAACGCAACAACAAGCATGTGCACATTATTTATGAGTTAAAACCGTATCAGCCATATATTATTGACACTATCATCATCAGGTCTACTGACAGCACTACTGTTTCTTTAATGAATAAGTACAATCGAAACAGTAAACTAAAAGTTGGCGACAGGTTTATTCAAAAAAACTTCAGTGAAGAAAGGGAACGCCTTGACTTCTTATTTAAAGACTACGGCTATTTTGACTTCAGCAGGCAATACATTGAATTTGATATAGACACTACCTGGAAAGAAAAAATGGTAGCTGTTAGAATTAACGTACTTAATCCAAGCAGAAGAGAAAATCACAAAGTTTTCAGAATAGATGAAGTTAACTTTATAACTGATGCGGGCTCAACCGGCACAAGAAATCAGCCACGCCAAAGGGAAGTCTACAGAAACATTAACTACAGTTATTTTGAAACTAATTACAATAAAAAAATTCTAAGCAGAAGGGTCTTTGTCACTCAGGATAGTTTATACAGCCGTACCAACACCTTCGATACACAAAGACAGTTGGCTAATATGGATATTTTCAGATTTGTTAATATAAACTATGATACCGCAGGTGGCAGGTTTATAGCCAACATATTTACAAATCCATTACCACGTTATCAGCTTTCAACCGAAGTGGGCATTAATGTTACACAAGGTTTTCCTGGTCCTTTTATCAATACTAGCATTAAAAGAAGAAATATTTTCAAGGGGATGGAAAACCTGGAACTGAGCGGAAGAATTGGCTTTGAAGGTGTGGCTCCGGCAACTGAGATTGGTAATGTATACAGAAGTACAGAAGCAAATGCAAACTTATCCCTAACCTTTCCGCAATTCGTTATACCCTTAGGAGATGAAATCAAAAACAAACTGGGAAGAATAAATCCGAAAACCAGAATGCAAACAGGGGTGGCATTTACCGATCGCCCCGAATACCGCAGAACAAACTTTAACTTCTCAAATATTTTCTCCTGGCAAAATCAGCGAAACACTTTATTCTCGCTAAACATTACTGATATCAACCTGATACAGTCTAACCTTACCCCGGCATTTGAAAGAGAGTTGGAAAGATTAGATTCTCTCGGCAACCGATTGATTCTTTCTTTCAATCCTTCTTTTGTGAGTAGCATGATTTTTAACATTACCTGGAATCCGGATCAGTATGGTGATGCCGGAAAAAACGCTGCATTTATCAGAGCAAGTATTGAAAGTGGCGGAACGCTACTGCCACTCTATCAAAGATTTCTTGAAGATAATGGCTTGCAGGTTTTCAGATACATTCGTTTAGGTTTTGATGTACGCAGGCATCAGGTGGTAACACAGAATATCAAATTTGCTTATCGCTTCAACTCAGGGCTCGGCTGGTCATACGGAGGTTCAGAAGTTTTACCTTATGAAAAATTCTTCTTTGCAGGTGGTAGCAACAGCTTAAGAGCCTGGAGACCCCGCAGGGTTGGTCCAGGTTCATACGCGCCACCTGAAGCTGCCAATGTTGAGCGTGATGGATTTTTTGATTACAGTTTTGAACAACCCGGTGAATTATTGTTGGAAGGTAGCGCAGAACTTCGCTTTGGACCATTTGGTGTTTTTAGTCCGGCAGTTTTTGTTGATGCCGGTAACGTTTGGTTTCTGGCTTCTAACGCCACAAGACCTGGAGGCGCTTTTCAACTCAATAATTTTTACCAGGAAATAGGTGTGGGGTCGGGAGTCGGCTTCAGGTTCGACTTCAGTTTTCTTGTGTTGAGATTTGATGTGGGTGTAAAAGTTTATGACCCTGCCCGCTTAAACCTTGGCCCTGAATTTCCTTCGAGCAGCAGAAACCCATTTGTATTACCAAAGGCCCGTTTGTTCAGACCATTTGGAATTGACAGTGAACCTGTGATCTTCAACATTGGTATTGGATATCCTTTCTGATAACTTTGTATACTCTCTACATACCCAACATGACAAAAGCTCCCCAGTAATAAGGCTCTTTATACTTAGTCATAAGTTGCTGCTGGGCTTGCTTGAAGGCACGAAGTTTATTTCCCGTTTTTATCCAGTTTGTATAAAAATTAGTCATCAATTGTTGAGTTGCGGCATCATCCACTTTCCACAAACTCATCACCAGTGTTTCTGCACCGGCCACCTGAAAAGCTCTTTGCAATCCGTAAACACCCTCGCCCGCTTTCACATCACCTAAACCTGTTTCACATGCGCTCAATATCATTAATGATGTGCCTTCCAAATCTAGATTCATGGCTTCATAGGCAGTAAGAAAGCCATTATCGTTACTTTCCAAATCTGGTGTGCGCATACCACTTGCAGTTTGCGCTGCGCCCGCTAACATCAATCCCGATCGTAACAATGGATTTTTTCCTGCACTCTCCATATTCACTCCAAATAAAGTACCGCTCAATTCTTTATCCTCCAGAAAATATCCATGTGTAGCTATATGCACAACACCGGGTCCTTTTATTGATTTAATATTTTTTTCAGATGCATCTGCCTGCATTACCTGGTTAACCTGGAAGGTATTGGCTTTTAATAATCTGCTAACAGACTCAATCTCAACTTTTGTGCCCGGCAAGGGCAAGATGTCATTGCTTTGTCCGTAATCAGGAAAACCAAGTAAGAAAGCATCTTTGTTTTTTACAGCTGCCGGTGCAGCTTTAAGTTTAATTAAATCTCGGCTGTTGCCCAACAAAACCAAATCGTACTTACTTAGCAGGTACTGTCCGTCTTTGGGTTTAAGTGTTGCCAGGTTTATCTGGTTGTAAATGCCATCTGCAGAAATATATAATTGCTTTTTACCCTGCACATGTTTTTCTATACCTGCCCAGTACTGATCGTAAGAATAATCATCAGCCATTTTTTGCTGAGTTACCGTATTGTAATATTTGTAGTAACGGGTATCTAATTGATGACCATTTTCTAAAACCACCATTAAAGGCTGCGGACTTTCTTTCTTTAAAATCATGGCCACATACCTGGCCTCATCTGTAAATTGCTGATCATAACTTCTCACACGAATAATATCAACAATGGCTTCATTATCTGAAAGTAATTTATGCAGTTGTGTATAGTCAGCAGTTTCTACACTGTAAGTTCTGGCAAAATCGGCTGATCGCTCAGACAATTTTTTTCCATGGCATTGGTTGCCTGTTGTATAGAGTCCAGATTTATTTTTTGGTCTTGCAGATCTTGTTTGGAGTAGGCATACAATCGCGCAAGAGTTTCTTTTTGGTCTAGCCAGGTTAAGTAATCATCAATCAATTGCTGATCGCCACTATTTAAAATCTGCCGTTTGATTTTATTGGTTGAATTAAGCAGCAAAGCTTTTGTTGAGAGGTGATAATTATAAAATGAAGTAAGAGCTTCAGGATTTGTTGCTGCAAAATCTAATGCAAAATTGTAATAGCGTTGAAATCTGGGTGCGAGTAAATCCCAGTAACGGGTTTTCTCTGCCTCACTCATAGGCGGAAAATATTTGTTGATAAAATCAATCGACTTACTCATGGCTTGCTGATACAGGCTAAATGCCTCATCAGGTCGTCCGGCTTTCCAATGCAAAATGGCCAGGTCTTCCATAGATTCAACATAGCGTGGGTGCTCTTTACTTAAAGTCCGTTCCCGCACATTTTTTGCCTTCTCAATCAAAGGTTCTGCCTCAATATATCTTGCTTTGTACCTGTAAAAATTTCCCAAATCGGCTATGGCTTTTGCATACATGGGGTGCTGATCAGAGAATTTGCTCTTATAAATATCTGCTGATTGCTTGAGGTATTCCTCCACTTTTTCTTCTTTACCCATCAGCAGGTAAAGAGCCGCAAAATTATTCAGCACGTTAGCATACTCAGCTGAGTTATTACCCAGCTTCCTGTTCATTTGATTTAACAAGTTAGTATAAGTCTGCTCTGCTTGCTCATACTTTCCGGCCGCCTGGTATAACAAGGCCAGGTTGGCTATTAACTTCAAATGATTGTTCGATTTTTTATTTTGAAGTGCCTCAGCAATTTTGATAGCCTCCAGTAATATTGTTTCAGCTTGTTCATACCTGCCAATATTTTGATACAACATGGCTTCATTGTTTAACACAATGGCATATTGCAGCGAGTTTTCACCGGTACTGTTTTTTACAATTGATTTTACTTGCTGGAAATCTTTTTCGGCTTCATTATAACGGCTCAGGTTAACCTTTAAGACTGCATAATTATTTAAGGCAGATGCATAAGCCGCACTTTGCTCACCCAATTGCGATTTGCGTAATTCTATTGCTTCTAATGCAAATCGCTCGGCCTGGTTGTACCTGCCCATGGTGCCATATAACAAACCTAAACCCGCCACTGAACGGCCGTAGTTTAAATTATTGGTCATATACTCCAATTCAAAACCCAATTTGGCAAGCAGAAAATAACCTTCAGCAACTGAGTACTGACCTTGTGTGTAGGCCAGCTCTGCCATATCTACTCTCCTGCGGTTACGCTCAAGTTCTGTCATTTGCTGACCGAACATATCTTTTGCGCTTGTAAGTGCCTTGGTGGAATTTTCTCCTTTTTGGGTGATTTTAAATATGTCTGAATTATCACTCAGGATGATGGCGAAATTAAAATCAGTAGAATCTAACTCGGCCCTTGCATTTTCCAGAGATCTGAATGCCAGGTTACTTGCCCCTCTTACAACAACATTATTCGGATTCGTAATTGTTCTTGCACCTTCTCTAACAACATTTCTTAGTACTTGTGCATAAGATGAAATAGAAACAAAAAGTGCGATGATGATAAGACTAAACTTCATGGCTTACTGGTTAATTATTCAAATTTAATTAATCACACCCTTGCATCTAAATAAAACCTGCTTTGATTATTTATTACCTTCGCAAAAAAAAATTGATAAGTAATCAATGAAATGGCATCTTAATACAACAATGGCTGTAATTTCAGCTTTAGAGCAGATTTTCAGTCAAAACAAGTATGCCGATAAGGTGATTGAAAAAGTGCTGAAGCAAAATCCGAAATGGGGTTCGCGCGACAGAAAATTTATTGCTGAAACCACTTATGACATCGTGCGCTGGTACAGATTGCTTCAATACATCAGCGAATCAGAAAATAATCATTGGTATCATCTGGCCTCATGGTGCATCATCAACAACATAGGATTGCCACCCTGGACGGAATTTGAAGGCATCAAAGCTTCAACTGTGCTGCAACGCAAGCAGGCTGCCATGCAAATCAGAAAAATAAGAGAAGCCATACCCGATTGGCTGGATGAACTTGCATTTGAAGAGTTAGGCGACAAATGGGAAAAGGAAATTACTGCATTAAATCAGCAGGCTGCAGTTGTGTTGAGAGTAAATACATTAAAAACCACAAAAGCAGTATTGAAAGAAGTGCTGGCTGCAGAAGGTATTGATACCATGGCATTAAGTAATTATCCTGATGCACTTGAATTGGTTACACGAAGTAACATTTTTAAAAATAATGCCTTCAAAGAAGGCTTGTTTGAAGTACAGGACGCATCCTCACAATTAGTTGCACCTTTTATGGAAATTGAACCCGGCATGCGTGTAATTGATGCCTGCGCTGGTGCGGGTGGAAAAACCTTGCACATGGCCGCGTTGATGCAAAACAAAGGAAGAATAATTGCCTTGGATACCGAAGTCTGGAAGCT
>DAOLDI010000109.1:0-7087 GCA_035327445.1 Cyclobacteriaceae bacterium
TGTTGCCCAGCAACCTGCAGGGGCTGTTAGCATTGACAATAACGGAGCTATACGAGTAGCTAATAAAGCTTTATTCGTTCATGCAAACCATGCAGTAATTTCAGGAACATTAAGTCTTACCCGACTCTCAGAAACTAAAACAGCTAGCTTTGTTATAACGGTTGAATCAGAAGACACAGAGCCACCCATCACAGTAATTGATATTGATGGCAATGAATATCAAACCGTTAAAATCGGGAACAAGTTATGGATGGCCGAAAATTTAAGAACGTCTAAACTGAATGATAATACGGTAATTCCCTATGTCTCTGACGAAAATGTTTGGAGCTCAACAACAACATTAGCCCTAAGCATTTACAATAATAACCTCAATAAAGAAGCGGATACGTACGGCATACTTTATAATTGGTATGCGGTAAATACAGGTAAACTCTGCCCTACCGGTTGGCATATTCCTACTTCTGCAGAATGGCGCGCTATGGAAGATTACCTTGCAGCTACCGGTCATAATTACGATGGTACTTTTTTAAGCCAAAGCAATCCTGAAGCAAGAAAGGTTGCTAAATCACTTGCTTCTACCAGCTTATGGACCGCTACATCTGTGACAGGTGCAGCAGGAAATACCGATTTCCCCGCCTTTCGCAATAAATCCGGATTCAATGCAAAGCCAGGTGGTTTCCGCCATAATGTAGGAAGATTTGAATCCAAATTAGACCACGGACACTGGTGGACGGCCTCGTATGCACCAAATTCAACTACATCGGTTGTAGGTGTAGCACTTTATTATAACGCCAACTACATTGCCTACAATGTTATCAACCCGGGAAGAGGGAATTATTGCCGCTGTGTGCAAGATTAATTATGAACTCCAACTTTGTACAGGTTGGAGTTCATTTATTTCATTTTGCTACTTTTAGGATTAAATGCTATTTCGAATACATATATGCGAAAATGAGCAAACAATCTGCTGCCTGTAATTTATTAACCTAAATCATCAGCTTCGTGCGTTTACGTAACTTATTCTGGCATACTGAAGCGCTGATTACACTGTTGTTATTTCTTTTTGCTCATTCAAGTCATGCACAAGATGTAGTCTCTTTTTCTATCACGCAGCAAAACGGACTTCCCTCTAACACCGTGTATAGTATCTTTCAGAGCAGCGATGGCTTCCTTTGGTTAGCCACAGAAAATGGATTGGCGCGCTATAATGGTATTCACTTTCGCTTGTATGAAAATACCCGGGTTCGTTCCCGGGCTGTAAGCGGATTGTTTGAAGATGCACAAGGGCGAATATGGATGCATAATTTCTTCGGAGAAATTTTATACGTAGAAAACGACTCACTCAAAAAACTCGATTCCTGGGAAAAATTTTATGAGGATGGATTCCCAATTATCAGCTATGGTAACGATACGCTGATTATAAACACCATTAAACACGCCTTTATTCATTCATTAAAAAATCAGGAATGGCTTAGCCTGGATGCTTTATTTACAGTACATGCTGATTCTCTTGTTTTTGGTCATAATGCCTTTGACAAGAATGGCCAGCTTTGGTTCTGCTATGGTACAAATAACGAAAGTTATCTTACCCAGTTGGATAGAAATTTTAAGCCCATAAAAATTGATAATTCAAATGCGGTATCACAACGCATTATCTTTTGGCAAGATAAAATGTACCTGTTTAACAGACTGAAGCACACATTAATTGAAGTTGTGGGTCAAACAGCCCACAATGTTTCAAGTCAATTTCCGGTAGTTCAATTAACCAGCAATATTTTAAATTTTGGAGATTCATTGCTGGCATTTTTAGGAAGAGATGGCTTGCATCTGCTAAACAAAGAAAATGAATGGCAACATATTTTGCCGGGTAAAGCAATCAGTAGCATGACTGCCGACCGTGAAGGTGGTCTTTGGCTAGGTACAATTAATGAAGGGATTTTTTATGTACCTTTTTTAAATACTAATCTTTTCCCAAAAACAAATACATCTCTTTATACCAAATTAGCCAACAGCGATAACACGCTGTTAGCAGGTGGATATGACGGAACAATAAGAGTATTAAATGAAAAAGGCAGTATCATAAATAAGGTTAAACTACCTGGTAATGTTGAAGTACAAAGTCTTTTTGTTGATACAGCTGAAAATAAACTAGTAGTTTTTACCAATAAACTCTACATCTATAATCTGCATGATTTAACACTAGTAAACAGCTTGAATCTTACTTCCACTAAAAAAATTATTGAAATTGATGAACATTACATTCTTGCCACCTCTTTTGGTGTGATTTCAGTTCATAAAAAATCAAATAATATTGAGACCTTATTTGCAAATCAGCGCACGGCATCCATAGGATACGATGCCTCAACTTCCACCGTGTGGATTGGTGCACAAAAAGGCTTATATGCCTTGAATATGCAAACCAGGCAATATGCTTTATGGACGGACAGCTTAGCTAATTCGCCCGGTATTTCAAGTATTTTAGTTCAGGGAAATCAGGTGATTTTAGGCACTTTCACTGATGGCATCTATTTTTTGCAAAATGAAAAATTGCTAAACAAAATTACCGCACGTGATGGTTTGTTGTCCAACCGAATATCAGCCATGGTTATGCATCAAGGTGTGCTTTGGGTAGGTACAGAAAAAGGAGTTTCTGCAGTTGACCTGCAAACGCATACACATCTTTTCAATCTTGATTATACCAAAGGCTTGGCTGCATCTGAAATATATGATCTTATCTTTTTTAATGATCAACTTTGGGTTAGTCATTCTGAAGGTTTACAGCAATTTGTTGTGATACCCGGCCGTAATACGCAAACGTGTCAAATAGTTAACACCTCTCTGAAGAGTTATGATAGAATTATTAACTCTTCTAATGAAATAACCTTATTGCCTGCTTCAAATCAACTGACCATTCAATTTGATGTGGCTAATAATTTACGGAACAGAGGAAATACCCGTATCCGGTATCGGATTAAAGAGTTGGATAAAGACAATTGGCAGGAGACAACACTTGCCTCACCTATAGCAAATTATTTAGCATTACCTGCAGGAAACTTCACTTTGGAAGCAATAGCATTGAATGAAGATAATATTCCTTCGGGCAATATGATTTCCATTTCCATCAATGTACTTGCACCCTTTTGGAAAAAAATGTGGTTTTTAGCGACTAGCATTTTGCTGATTTTAGTACTGGTTACTTACATTACGTATTGGTACTTCAATAAATTACATCTGCAAAAACAGCTTGAATTGAAAAATGAAAATCAAGAGCAACTATTACGTATAGCCCGGCTTACTTCTATCCGTGCACAAATGAACCCGCATTTTATTTTTAACACACTGTCTTCCATACAAGGTAAAATATTGAACAGTCAATTAGCAGAAGCAAATACCAGCTTACAGCATTTTGCGCAATTACTTCGTAAAGTATTAGAGCTCTCTTCACAAGAAATGATATCACTTGAAGAAGAAGTGGATGTGCTTCACAAATATCTGGCGATAGAAAAGGACAGGTTTGACGGATCTTTGGATTATGAAATCAATATAGATAAAGCCATGCGTAACGAGTTTATCCAGATCCCTTCCCTACTCACCCAACCTTTTGTAGAGAATGCTTTGCGCCATGGATTGATGCATAAATCTGGAGATAAAAAATTGCTGATAGATTTTATGCTTAAGGATGATTTACTTCTTATCCAAATTGATGATAATGGAATTGGTCGTGCTGCCGCAGAAGTAATTAACCAATCAAGAAAAAGTAGTCATAGTTCATTTGCAATGAATGCTTCGATAAAACGGATAAATTTGCTCAACACTTCCAGAGAAAGAAAAATAGAATTCAAGATCATAGATAAAACAAATCATCTTGGTTTATCTGGTGGTACAACCGTTGTTATTTCTATACCCTTAAATCATGAGCAGTAATAAAGAGCTAAAGATACGCGCAATACTAATTGACGATGAGAAAGTGGTGCGCAGCGCATTACGCGAAACATTACAACATCATGTATCATTTGTTGAAATTATTGCTGAAGCCGCGAATATCCCTGAAGCCGTTCGCGAAATTCATAAACATAAACCAGATTTACTATTTCTTGATATAAACATGCCAGGTTATTCCGGATTACAGATCCTGGAATTTTTCAATCAGCAGGAAATCTCCTTTGATATTATTTTTGTAACAGCTTATAATGAATATACACTTCAAGCAATCAAAATTTCTGCCTTTGATTACTTACTTAAACCAGTAAATATAGTTGAGCTGGTACAAACTATGGAGCGCTACCGCCAACAGAATCATTCACATAAACTTGCAGAGCGCCTTGCACTTTTACGTGAAAACTTTAGCAGAGAAGAGCTGCAGCGTATCGCCATCAGTTCACAAAGCGGAATTGAATTTATTGCTATTGATGATATAATTTTACTGGAAGCTGCAGGAACGTATACTACTATAATTTTAAACGACAGCGACAAGATTGTTTCCAGTAAACCACTTGGTGAATTCGAAGCTTTATTGAAAGGAGTAAGTAAGTTTTTCAGACCACACCGTTCACATATTATCAATCTGAATTATGTGAAAAAAGTTTCTTTCAAAGAAGGTGATATCATCATCATGAAAAATGGATATGAGATTCAACTTTCACGCTACCGAAAAAAAGATTTTGAAGATATAATAAAAGATTTCAGGATTTAAGATATTTAAGCTAATTCAGATCTATTCTTGCAGGGAAGATGTACACCTGAATTGCGTAAGATAATAGGTAAAAAAAATAGCCATGAAGAAATCATGGCCATTGCAAAATATATTTGTTTAATTGTAGCTACTTCAGAAAATTCCAGCCTAAAGAAATCATAAACACCCGGCTCCGGGCTTCTTCTCCCTGCGTGGCATTGTTAATATCTTTTACACCAATGTTATAACGTACATCAAGGTTCAATCCGAAACCAAAATCATAACCGGCTCCAAGTGATACAATAACATCACTGTTTTTATAATGCTCGGTAATATCCTGGGTATAGTTTCCTATTCCAAGCACCTCGCCTTTTCGTTCTCCATCCAACAAGAAACCAAACTGCGGACCCGCCTGAATATTGAGTCCGCCAAGGGGATAAAACTTTAACAGAACCGGTATAGCCAGATATGTGAAACTCTCTTGGGCAGTTCCAATGATAGAACTTTGAATTTCACCGCTCTGTGTAAAAAGTAAAAGTTCAGGTTGTATGGCTACCTTATCGAATTTTCCTCTTAAGAAAACTCCTGCATGGTAGCCCGTGCGCGAGTTATAGGTAGCCTCTGCATCCTGTAAATCAATACTGCTTAGGTTAAGTCCTCCTTTTAAACCAAAAGCTGTTTGCCCCATTGCCTGATTATAGGCAAACAGGACCAAAAGAATGAAGCATAATTTTTTAGATAGGGTTTTCATGGTATAGTTATTTGATTAAATCAATTGACAAAGTAAACCTATGTAAACCTTAATCGCTTATCTGATACTGTAAACAAGCATATAAGCAGTTAAAGAGAATTTATAAGCGAGTATTTAAATTATACATGCTGTTTAGCCAAAGTATTCAGTTTTTTTGAGGAAGCTTAATTCTTTTTTTGTGATGTCCCAAGTTTGCAAGCTCAGGACAGCTTAATTTTTTTTAGCGCAAACTACGGATAGCTGGGGCTATAAGATTTGAGTTAGGTTGTATGAATTTATCTGCCAATAAATTTTTATACACTATACTTGCGCTTTATTGATTTTTATGCCTAAAAATATCATTTGGTTTGTACACATTGCAGTATGGGAAGCCATTTCCTATATCCTCTTGTTGGGCATTGCTATGCCACTAAAATATATTTTTGATTATCCATTAGCCGTTACACTTGTAGGCTGGGCACATGGTGTATTGTTCATGCTGTATATGATTTTCCTGTTTTTATGCTGGCAAGAATTCAGCTGGAGTTTTAAGCGGGTGGTCATTTATTTTATTGCCTCACTCCTTCCGCTTGTTCCCTTGTACATCAAACGAAAGTTGGTACAAGAATATAAGGCTTAATTGAAAGGCTAGCTTCCGGTTTTTTTATGTTTCATTTCCCATTGCCGCATGGGCATAGCATCTATTAGTGAAAAAATTTGCTGTGTACTTACAAGCTCTTTACTGCTAAGTTTAACGCCCCTGTCTTTACCAATCAAAAGCACAACAAATTCATGTTCCTGAATTTGATAGCGCTTAAGTAACTTTTGCTTTTCAGGTAATTTGTCTACCGGCAGTATCTTCAAATCCCGATCTTTGCATTCAACTTCCATTGCTTCAAAACGAGCAATCTGTTCTTGTACCAATGATTGATTTTGCAGAGAACCAAACACATAAAGAATTCTATGGCTCTGATTTTCCTGTGGAACTGTTAAACACAGTGCCTGCATGACAAGTAAAAAGAAGATCATGCAATTATAACAAGCAGGCTCAAAGCTTGTTCAATACATTACAAAAAGGTTTGTGGTCTTGATTTAGATAAGCTTCACGTTAATGGCATTCAGGCCTTTAACACCCCTGATTGTTTCGAAAGTAACAGTATCATTTTCTTTGATGGCAACGCTTAAATCTTTGCTGTGTACAAAAATACTTTCCTGTGATTTGATGTCTTTGATAAAGCCATAGCCTTTTGCATCATTGAAATGTGTAACCCTGCCCTTGCGTACAGGGTTGGTATTCATCCCTTCAATATTTCTGGAGCCGAGTACGATTTCATCTACGTTTACAACTTGTTTTTTGGCAGGATCAGGCGGGGCAGATGAAATATTACCGTTTTCATCAACATAGGCCATCATGTCTTCAAGCGTTTTACCGGCTTTAGCATTTGCCTTACGCTCGGCTTTACGTTGCTCTTTTTCGTTCTTTTTTTGTTGTCTTTTCTTCTCTTTTTCTTTCTTGTTGAAGGTTTCGGCCATTGAATTGTTGTTTAAATTACTTTGATTTTACTTTACTCCTGAGCCAGTAATAACTTATTGAATAAGTGATCTGCTTGCCTGCAAAGGTAGCATCTTTAAGCGTGATACCTTGCATTTAAAGGTATTATTGACAAATAGCTTTGAAAATGTAA
>DAOLDI010000110.1:0-6993 GCA_035327445.1 Cyclobacteriaceae bacterium
CGGACTTTCCTCACATCCGCGCGTAATCGAAGCCGCCAAGCGTGCCATTGATACACATGGTTTCGGTATGTCATCCGTACGATTCATTTGCGGAACGCAGGATATTCACAAAGAACTTGAACAAAAAATTTCGGACTTCCTGGGCATGGAAGACACCATATTATATGCAGCCGCTTTTGATGCCAACGGTGGTGTGTTTGAACCTCTGCTGGGCGCTGAAGATGCCATTATTTCTGATGAGTTAAACCACGCATCCATTATTGATGGTGTGCGTTTGTGTAAAGCCATGCGCTATCGCTACAAGCACAACGATATGGCCGATCTGGAAGAAAAATTAAAAGAAGCGCGCGCGGCCAATGCTAAACAAATTATGATAGTTACCGATGGCGTGTTCTCAATGGATGGCACCATTGCGCAGTTAGATAAAATCTGTGACTTGGCTGATAAGTACCAGGCTTTGGTGATGAGTGATGAATGCCACTCTACCGGCTTTATGGGAAAAACCGGCAGAGGTGTGCATGAATTCAGGAATGTGATGGGCCGTGTAGATATTATCACCGGAACTTTAGGCAAGGCATTAGGCGGTGCATCAGGCGGATTTACATCTGGCAAAAAAGAAATTATTGATTTGCTGCGCCAGCGCTCCAGACCTTATTTGTTTTCAAATACTTTGATGCCGGTTATTGTGGGCGCTTCCATTGAAGTGTTCAACATGCTTTCAGCTACAACAGAGTTGCGCGATAAGTTAGAATCGAATACCAAATACTTCCGCGCTGAAATGACCAAAGCCGGATTTGACATCAAACCGGGTGAGCATGCCATAGTGCCCATCATGTTGTATGATGCACCGCTGGCGCAAAAGTTTGCCGATGCTTTATTACAGAAAGGCATTTATGTGATTGGATTTTTCTTTCCCGTTGTACCTAAAGGTCAGGCGCGCATACGCGTGCAGATTTCTGCAGGTCATGAAAGACACCATTTGGATAAAGCTATTCAGGCTTTTACGGAGGTGGGTAAGGAACTGGGAGTGATAAAATAAGAAAAACCGAGATTGAAGTTGATAGTCGTGCCACCAATCAAGTGGTGGCACGACTAAGAAATAAAAATAGCCATGGGTTTAAATCCATGGCTATTTTATGACTATTCATTTTAATTAAAACGGCAAATCATCAATATCATCTGTGCCCGGTGGCATTTCTGCAGGCGGAGGTACATCGCGTGCAGCATCAGCATTCACTACTTCTATTTTCCAGGCTTTTACTTCAGTATACCAACGGGAATTGTACTCACGACTTTCAATATCAAAATCAACTTTTAATTGATTGCCAACTACAAGTTGTGATGAATTGATGCGATCTCCCCAAACCGCGATACATACTTTTTTAGGATACTGTCCTTCAGTTTCCAAAATAACCTCTTGTTTTCGCCATTCACCATTTTTGCCAGTTCCGCTTTGCATGGATGGCACGTATACAATTTTTCCTGTGAGTTGCATGTGTTTATATTCTATGTTTAATTCAATTACTTGCTTTTACTTCTTCTGTTTTTTGCAATACTTTTCTTTCATCCTCTTCTAACCAATATTCTTTGCGCTCATCGTGCAGGTATTCTAAAATTCTTTCGCGCAATTCTTGCGCTGAAATATTATAATATAGTTTACCGTTTTTGGCAATCGAGAATGAACCGGTTTCTTCAGATACCACCATCACTAATGTATCTGTTGTTTCTGACATACCCAGAGCAGCCCGGTGTCTTAGGCCATAATGCGCTGGTAGTTTATCGTTTTCAGTTACGGGTAAGATGCAACGTGCAGCTTTTATTTTTCCTTTGTAAATAATTACTGCGTCATCATGCAAGGGACTTACTTTTGAAAAAATGGAGAGCAAAAGTCTTTTTGAAATCTCAGCTTCCAATAAATCTCCCGACTCTGCATAAAATTTTAATTCAGTATCTCGCGAGAAAACAATCAGTGCACCGGTATTGGTTGCTGCCAATGATTTTGCTGCTTCAATTACCGGACTGATATCAAAATCTTCTTTTAGTCCGCTGCGCACATTCAAAATGCTTTTCAGAAAATTCTCCCGGTTAAACTCTGTAGTTCTGCCAATGAGCAATAAAAATTTTCTGATTTCAGGTTGAAATAGAATGATGGCTGCCAATACACCTACGCCCATAAACTGGCCGAGTATCATGCCCAGCAATTCCATTTGGGCAGCCCTTACTATAAGGTAAATCAAATAAAGCGAGAGAATGCCGAGAAATATTTTAAGCGCAATACTACCCCTGATGAGCTTGTAAACCTGGTACAATAAAATGCTTACCAGTGAGATATCAACAATATCCACCCAGCTCACTTCAAGAAATCCTATTTTGAAAAGCAAAATCATTAATTACTGCAAGCTACATTACACGCGCAGTACCTGCAAATATAATTTGACGGTTTCTGCTGCTTCTTTAACGTCATGAACTCTCAACAAGTTGGCTCCTTTCATGAGAGCCAACATGTGCAGGGCGGTAGTGCCATTGAGCGCTTCTGCTGCTGTTATGTTAAGCGTTTTCCAGATCAACGATTTTCGGGATAGTCCGGCCAAAACCGGAAAACCTAATGATCGGAAATAATCAAGCTGCTTGAGTAAGCAGAAGTTTTGTTCAACAGTTTTGGCGAAGCCGAAGCCGGGATCAATAATGATATCGCTCAGGCCAAGTGACTTGAGTTCAGTAATCTTTTCAGAAAAGTAAAGCGCGATATCAGGTACAAGGTTATTGTAGTTTGTAAGGTCTTTCATGTTTTGCGGTGTGCCACGCATGTGCATGAGTATATAAGGAGTTTTGTGCTTGGCCACAACCGAAAACATATTTTTATCCAGTTGGCCGCCAGAAATATCATTTACTATCAATGCACCATGTGAAATGGCTTCTTCGGCCACCTTTGAGCGAAAGGTATCAACAGAAACAATCAGGTCCGGAAAAGTTTTGAGTAAGATATTGATAGCGGGTATTACACGACTTAGCTCTTCTTCTTCAGCAATGTCATCGGCACCTGGCCTGCTGGAGTATCCGCCAACATCTAAAATAGCCGCACCTTCTTTGATTATTTGCCCGGCTTTTTGCAAAAGTGCTTGTTCATCCGCCACCCGACTGCCCTGGTAAAATGAGTCGGGCGTTATGTTTAACACGCCCATTACTTTTGGTTCATGTAAACTGAATAACCGACCCCTCAAATTCAATGTTAGGTTTTGGGTAAAAGCAGTATCTTGGCCCACGATTTTTTTCGATTATAATATAGATAATGGTTGCGCAAACGGAACGTGAATATAAAGAGGTAATAAAGGCCTGCAAAGCACTCTTTAAAAAGAAAACTGTTGATTACGGAACGGCATGGCGGGTGTTGAGGTTACCATCTATAACCGATCAGATTTTTATCAAAGCGCAGCGCATCAGAAGCATACAAGAGAAGGGTGTGCAAATGGTACAAGACCCTATAGTTGATGAGTTTGTTGGAATTATCAACTACTGTGTTATCGCCCTTATTCAAATGCAGTTGGAGGGTTCTGATCAAATGGAACTCAGTTATGAAGAACTTGAACCCATGTATGAAAAAGCGATCAATGAAAACATACAATTGCTGCAACAAAAAAATCATGACTATGCAGAAGCCTGGCGCGATATGCGTGTAAGTTCTATTACTGATATTATTTTAATGAAGTTAATGCGCGTAAAACAAATAGAAGATAATGCAGGCAAAACCCTGGTATCAGAGGGTGTGAAGGCCAATTACCAGGATATGATTAATTACGCGGTGTTTGCTTTAATACTTTTAAATTTTGTGAACAATGCAGAGAATAATTGATTTGGCGTCCCGCGTTATTGTGGGAGGACTTTTTATTTTTTCAGGTTTAATCAAATTGAATGATCCGGTTGGAACAAAGATTAAATTGGAAGAATACTTTGAAGTATTTGCTGCTGACTTTGGTTCTTTCTTTCATTTCTTTATTCCCTATGCACTTTTTATAGGTACAGTGCTTATCGTGCTTGAAGTAGTTATTGGTGTAGCGGTGCTCATCAATTACCGCATGCAAATTACAACATGGGTATTGCTGATATTACTCGTCTTCTTCACTTTCTTAACAGGCTACTCGGCTATTTTAAATAAAGTAACTGATTGCGGATGTTTTGGAGATGCCATTAAACTAACACCCTGGCAATCGTTTTATAAAGATTTGTTTTTGCTGGTATTTGTGATGCACCTGTTCTGGCATCGTAAGCGTTTTGACCCCATGTTACGCACAACGGAGGGTCATGGTGTAATTGCCGTAACAACCGCAGTAAGTGTTTTTCTGGGAGTATATGCCATCAGGCATTTACCATTTATTGATTTCCTTCCTTATAAAATCGGGAATTCAATTCCGCAGCAAATGATTGCCCAAGAGCAGCCTGTGTTTGAATATGTGTTTTTAAAAGATGGCAAAGAAATTAAGTCAAAATCATTTTTAAGTGCAGATGAGGGTTACCAATACCAGCGCGTGGATGTTTTGAATCCGGATAAAATAATTCCCAAGATTACCGATTACCAGGTAAGCTCTCCAGAGGGTGAAGACTTAACCCAGGAAAGTTTTACAGGCGCTAAACTGCTCATCATCATGGGTAATGTACAGAAGACTTCAACAGGCAACATGAAAGCCATTAGCAAATTGATTAACGATTTGGATAGCAAGCTTGATGTTTGGATTTTAACCTCTTCAAATCCTGCAACTATTGATGCGTTCAGACATGAACATCAGTTAGCAGCGCCTTATCATTTTGCTGATGCAACGGTACTTAAAAGTATTGTGCGCTCAGATCCCGGCTTAACGCTTTGGTATAATGGTATTGTGCTCAACAAGTGGCATCACAATGACACCCCCGATGCACAAGAAGTGTTGAACCTGCTCAAGTGAAAATCTTTTTAATTGGGATGCCCTCTTCGGGCAAAAGTACTTTGGGCTTGGCGCTCAGTGAATTGCTGGGTTATGGTTTTTTTGACCTTGACAAAGAGATTACAAATGCTGAAGCAAAAAGTATTACTGAAATTTTTGACCAGCAAGGAGAAGAGTATTTCAGAGAACTTGAACACTTACACTTACAAAAACTAATCAGTATCAATAAAGATTTTGTATTGGCGTGTGGTGGAGGTACGCCTTGTTTTTATGAGAACATAAACCTGATGAACAAATCTGGTATTACGGTTTTCCTGGATATACCCTTACATGAAATTCAAAAGAGAATTTTAGCAGAAGGATCTGAAACCAGGCCTTTACTGGCAAATCAGCCTCCGGAACTGCTCCAGGAAAAACTTGCTAAGCTATACCAATCGCGTAAAGTTTTTTATCAACAAGCCAACTTGAGCATTACTGCCGCAGATGCTGATGCAAAAATGCTTGCTCAGTTAATCAACTCATTTAAAAATTAAAACCTACGGTGAGCATAAAGTTGTTGGTGTTGAACTTTTGAACCGATACAGGTGCTGAACCATCAGCCAAAAGGTAAGGTCTGTAGGTGTTGTTCATCTCTTGTAACACATAAGCCAAATCAATTGCAAAGTTTTTTTGCTTGATACCGGCACCCACAGAATAGAGGTTGGTGTTTCTGTTGAAATTGCCTTGCAGGCGCAAAGGATCGGGCAGAAAAGCGTAGCCCGCCCTGAACCTGAATTTATCAGCGCGACCTTCAGCGCCAAACCTCAGGTTATTCACTGCACCAAAGGTTTGTTGTATCTCCTGGTTGTCGCCTTCAAATGAAACTCCGAAGAAATTAGATCTGAAGCGGGCACCGCCATAATTCACTCTTTCAATAGATGCTGTGATAAAACCAAATTTATCTAAGAAAACTGTTGCACCTGCGCTTAACCTTGAAGGCGTATTCAGGTTATATTCTGAAACAAGTATGCCGGTTGAAGCAGATTCGTTGCCCAGAATTTCACCAGGAAGGTATTCAAAGTTTTTCCAGCTGGTTCGCATGCTGGCTTCATATAAATCTTCAATATTATAATAGGTGCGGGTTGTATAAGATATGCCTAGTTGCACTATATCAACGGGTCTAACAATCATACCCAGGTTAAAATTTATGCCAGAGCCACTTAAATCAAGCCGTTCATTTATAACAAGGTCATCAATAGGTTCATCTTCAAAAGCTTCGCGGTACGTTTTTTCTGATCTGTATCTGAGAGAAGTTACTCCAATACCAGCACCGAAATACAACATGTCTTTGTAATTACCTCCGTAAGAAATACTCCACTGATTACTTGAGCCTGTAATACTTGCTGTTTCAGTTTGAAAGGGGATACCCAGAATATCTGTAAAATATAAGGTAGGATCAAGGTCTGGATCGATAACAGTTTCTGGTCCTATCAGGTAATTGTAATAGGCCAATCCTGTAAGAGTATTATAATTTGGGCTACCCTGGTTAAATTGACTTTCAGGTGCACCATTTGCCAATTCAATAAATGAATCAATAATGGATGTAGCAGTATTTAAGCCGCCAAAGGTGTAATGTTGGTTGAAATCATTTGTACGGGTAAAAGTTATGGCGAAGGTGCCTCCTACAAAATCAGAGTTGCGATATGAAGGACTGTGCAAGGCAACTCCAATTGAGCCAAATGTAAAATTGTTGTGTGTATCATCGAAACGCCCCCCCAGGAACTCGTTATTGTAATTGTAACTGAGAAACATGGGACTGATAGTAACTTCAGAGCGATTATACATACCTAATCCGGCAGGGTTGCTCAATGCAAGACTAATGTCTCCGCCTAAAGCAGTTTGGGCGCCACCTAAGCTTTGAATTCTTGCAGTACCACCCGGGTTGGTTCGGCTGATAAGGTATGCAGTTTCAGCATAGCTCTGCGCGAATGTATTAGTGTTAAGCGCAAGAATCCCTGTAAGCAAAATGATTGCTTTTAAAAACTTCATATGATCGAATTAAATCTGGAGAAATGAGAATAGAAAAAAGGAGGTATTA
>DAOLDI010000111.1:0-6980 GCA_035327445.1 Cyclobacteriaceae bacterium
GCCGGGGCTGACATCAAACAAATGGCCGATAAATCTGCGATTGATATGCTGATGATCGATCAGTTTGCCACCTGGGATCAGATCAGGAAAACAAGAAAACCCATCATCGCGGCTGTATCTGGTTTTGCGTTGGGTGGTGGTTGTGAATTAGCCATGACCTGCGATATGATTATTGCCTCTGAAACAGCACAGTTCGGACAACCAGAAATAAAAATTGGTGTTATGCCCGGAGCAGGCGGAACACAAAGATTAAGCAAAGCCATTGGCAAAGCCAAAGCTATGGAACTGGTATTAAGCGGCAGGTTTATCAATGCAGATGAAGCTTACGCCAGAGGGCTTGTAAATAAAGTAGTTCCCGTAGACATGTACATGTATGAAGCTTTGCAATTAGCCCAGGAAATTGCACAGATGTCGCCCGTGGCCGCTATGCTGGCCAAAGAAGCTGTAAACCGTTCTTTTGAAACACACCTGGATGAAGGCCTGCACTTTGAACGCAAGAATTTCTATCTGGCTTTTGCATCAGAAGATCAGAAAGAAGGCATGCAGGCATTTATTGAAAAGCGTAAAGCAAATTATAAAGGCAAATAAATTTCAACTATCTGATGCTTGCCATATCAACCCCTTCGGGCAAGCCTTGCGGAAACCGGGCAAACATGCGGACTTTATCCAGCGTCATGTTCTTGTGGTTATAGGTGAAAGCATTCTGCCCTGATGTTGTTACAGTACTGGTTGCAATTAAATTAACCGGTGCTGTAAGCGCAAGAAACCAACCATGCGTAATGGTAAAAATGGTGAATAAAGGAATAGTCCAGCCATAATTCTTTGGTCTTGCATATAAAATTTTGAAACGATCAACTGAACTTACATCAAGTTGTTTGCAAACTCTTTCAACTGATCCGGTTAAAACAATAATTTCATTTTCGTTTATAGCAATCAACTCTCCTGATATACGCTCTCCGGATTTTTGATTGATTTTTATATGCGAGCCATACTCATTCACACCAATATTATTTGAGGTTGGCAAGTAAGCAGGAGAACTGCAAGCCAGCATCAATAAGAAACCAATGGCTAATACTTTGTTATCAATTCTCATTCATTACAAATGTTTTAGTGTCAATCCTTGAATTCCAAAACTCTTGCTCCATAGTAGCTTCATACTTCTTAAATTCAGCCGCCTCAGATTTTAAGTATGCATTTGGCTGATACACCATTTGCCTCAGCTTCATGATATTTTTTTCTTTCAACCAGTTTTCTCTCATCCATTCCAGGTAATAACCTTTGGCATACAAAAACAAATCGAAGTATTCAGCATCACCAGGATTTTCAAAATAAATTTTATACTCTGCACCAGGTAAGGATACAAGTCTCTTGTCTTGCTTCGCAAGCATGTTCAGCGCTTCATTGTCTTCAAGACCTTTATTCAAAATTTTAATAGGCTTTAATTCAATTGGTGTAACCTCTTCTATTAATGCAGCCAATGCCAGGTAATCAAGGCGCCATAATCCTTTGTTCAAAAGCAATTTTAATTTCAGGTGCTTAGTCTCTGGTATGTTTTGTAATGGAACTAATTGCTTGTTGATGGCAATGGGGCCTGTTTCATTTAACTCTCCCTGGTATTTCCACTCATTAGTATCTTCATGCCAAACATAAACTTCAATGCCCCCCATCAGCCTTGTGGTAGCATCAAACTTTTGCTGCAGCTCCTGATCATTCTCAAGCCTCGCCAATAAGTCACTTGCTTCGTTGCCCATATACCCTAATGCACTGTAGAATAAATAGGTTGTCATAAGACTTTGCCTGAAGTGAATGATTAAACCCGCTTCGCTAATCTTTTCATCAAGGGCAAATTCAAAAAATATTTCTTCGCGACTGTTCAAATTATTTTCATCAGCTAAAGAAAATCTTTCCAATTTATCTGGATTGTTTACCAAGTGCGTGATATCTCCTTCAGCAGCTCTTGCTTCGCTCAAGTCAATCAACTGATTGCTGAGGTAAAATTTATTATCGAATGAATGGTAAACATGTTGGTCTGCTTTTATAGGATAGGCCATCAGGCTCAGTTCATTTATGCAATGTGTTTCAAGTGCTTCGTTTTTCATGATTAAAGAAAAATCGAAATTTGTTGCATTAACTTTACCGATGGCATCAATATCACCATACTCCATAGAAGGCAAAATGGCATTAGAAAAGCCTTCAGCATCTGCATAATGAACACTCACATCGTCTTCCAGGTAAAAAGTAGGACAAGAACCGAAACATGCTTTTGGATTTGTCAAACAAACAATAGCCATAACTACATCAAGTCCGGCAACCACCATCAAAGCTCCCACCCTTCCTTTTTCAACATCAGTTAGTTTGGTATTGGTCTCAAAAATTGAGATGCTATCTATCTTAATCTGCTGGTTACCGGTAAAAATCAATTTGCGATTGTAATTGTATTTACTGCCAAAGCCAGCCAAATAATTATTAACTGTATCAACTGCCCACTTATCTTCCAGAATGATAACATCTCCATTTTTAAGATGTGCTTTCAGAAATGGTTTTGTCTGGAGATTATCTGTTTGATGCAGCAAGGTGTTGGCATCATTATAGTTTGATCTGAAAGTATGGTAATTATTACAAGACTGAAATATCAATAAAGATAGAATTACTATACCTGCAGAAAAGCTGATGAGGCGCTTCATAGAAAATATTTTCAGGAATTTCTATAAAGGCCTCATCAATATCAATGAAAGCTTAATATTTATTTGAATTTTAGTCTACACAGAAAGAAAAATTAGTTATTGTAGTTGCTACACTAATACAGATTACCTGACACTAAATCCTAATCCAACCGTAAGTACATTAAACTGCTGCACAGTATAATCTGCATGCAGGGTAAGTATGGCCAGTTTTAAGCGCATACCTGCGGTAGCACGCAAGCCAGAAGCGGTAGCATCAAATGAAATAGGATCAACAAAAGTATTGCTGTCAATCTCATACTCACCGAACATACCAAAATTAGACCTCACAATATTATAGCCAATGCCGGCATATCCTGTTAATACAGAAATTTGCTTTGATACTAATCCCTGAATAGTTATTGAATTAAAATTGATCTCAGCTCTTTGATCACTGCCAGGGATTTCACCTCCTAATGCAAAACTCATATTTGAACGTGTATAGGCTGCGAAAAATGATAAATCAAATGGCAGCAATTTAATTCCAGGAATATGCTGCTTCACATCATGCATTACGCCAACGCCAAACATATTGAAACTGAAATCCTCACTATTTACTATGCTACCTGGTACATACCGTAACCGCAAGTCGGTATTCTTCACTATACCAATACCCAGGTTCAAAGTGGGGATAGGCACAAAGTTAACACCAAGGTTTTTCTGCATATCAATACCCGGAGGGCCGCTGAAAGTTATGCTTGGATCATCCAGCAATCTGTATTCTGGTGCTGTGTCTGGGCCAAAAAATGTTGGTGCTTCAGAGTTTCCTACTGGCTCAATGCTTTGAAGATCCAGGGCCAGTAAGTCATAAAATTTCCTGCTTTCTGGAATATACACTGAATTAACAGACAAGGTCAAATCGAAGCCTGCAGTTTTATGCGGCTTAGCTGTATTGTACCAGCCGTTGGCTAAACCAACACCGGCAGCTTCCATTAAAGGACCTAAATACCCAGTAGTAAGTTTATTGGCATCGCCAAGTCCTGCTCTTAAAAATTCATCCAATTCTCCCTGCGCTTTCGCATGGGGTAAATTCAAAATGATGGATACAATAAGTAATAGGAGAAAAGATTGCTTAGTTAGTGCTCTCATAGGTATAGAATTAAAGCTTGAAATTAGTAATTTTCTCTGTATTCCAGAATTCATGTATAGGTAAACCATTCATATTGATTTTATATTTGCCCGGATTATGTGGAAACTCCTTTATCAACTGGGCATTTACCTGTTAAGCTTAGTATATTGCATTGCGGCTTTATTTAATCGGAAGGCCAAAAGTTTTGTGCGCGGCCGAAAAAATATATTTAAAGATTTAGCAGATGAATTTGAAGGTAATACACAAAGCACAATATGGATTCATGCCGCATCGCTAGGCGAATTTGAACAAGGCAGACCACTTATTGAGCACTTGAAAAAAGAATTTCCAAACCTTAAGATTTTACTCAGCTTCTTTTCACCTTCAGGCTACGAGGTAAGAAAAAATTACCCCTTAGCAGATTATATCTGCTACCTGCCCTGGGATACCCGCAGCAACGCCAGGAAATGGCTAAGCATAACCAAGCCCAAATTGGCTATCTTTATTAAGTATGAATTTTGGAGCAATTACATCAACACCTTGTATGAAAATAAAATCCCGGTTATTTCTGTTTCAACTATTCTGAGGCCCGAACAAATTTATTTTCAATGGCACGGAAAATATTTTCGGGATACACTCAAAAAAATAAATCACTTCTTTGTTCAAAACTCCGAAAGTGCCGAGTTATTAAGCAGCATTGATATACATGAGCATACATTGGTAGGTGATACACGTTTCGACAGAGTGAAAGACATACTTGAACAGGCCGAAGAATTACCCAGCTTGGCAAAATTTAAAAACTACAGAAAATTACTCGTAGCCGGAAGCATTTGGAAAGAAGACATGGAAGTGCTCAATCCATTTATTAATCTCCATCGTGAAGATTGGTGTTTCGTCATTGCTCCGCATGAAATTGAAGAAAATTTCTTAAGAAAAATTGAAGAAGAAATTGATGATGAAGTGCTGCGATATTCCAACATTGAAAAAAATGTTCAGATAGAAAATCATAAAGTAATTTTGATTGATAACATCGGCATGCTGGCCAAGATATATCGCTATGCTGATTTTGCTTATATAGGTGGTGCCTTTGGCGCGGGTTTGCATAATATACTTGAAGCATCATGCAATGGTATACCTGTATTTTTTGGCGACAAGAACTTTCAGAAGTTTAAAGAAGCCATGGACCTGATAAAACTTGATGCAGCCTTTCCGGTAAATGGTTTTGAAAATTTTAAACAATTGCTGGACTACCTACAAGATGAAAAAGCCTACAAATTATTGCACGAAGTTGCCATTAATTATGTGAATCAAAACCTGGGTGCAACGGAAAAGATTATGAACTACTGCCGAAATATAATTTCAAAATCATGAACAAGGGCAGAGTTTTAAAATCAACCGGTTCTTGGTATGAAGTACTCAATGAAAAAGGGGAGAGAATAAATTGCAGGCTAAGAGGTAAAATAAGGCTTGAAGAACTCTCACTCACTAACCCCATTGCAGTTGGCGATTTCGTTTCATTTGAAATGCAGCACAATGAAGGCGTAATTCAAGACATACTTCCCCGCAAAAATTATATCGTCAGGCAATCAGTTAAAAAATCAAAACAAAAACACATTCTCGCGGCTAATCTTGATCAAGCCATTCTGGTAATCACACTTGTGTATCCACGCACTTCTACCGGCTTTATCGACAGGTTTTTGGCCATCGCAGAATCTTACAGCATTCCGCAGGTACTTATATTTAATAAGTCAGACATTTTAGATAATGAACTAAAAGCTGAACAACAAAAACTAATCGACTTATATGAAAGTATAGGTGTTAAATGTATTTCTGTTTCTGCTATCCAAGATGATTTGCGAGCCATCAGCAGTTTATTAAAAGGAAAAGTCAGTTTGTTATCTGGTCATTCGGGCGTTGGTAAATCTACCATCATCAACAAACTGGCTCCGCACATCAGCCAGAAAGTAGAAGAAGTTTCAGATTTTTCGATGAAAGGCAAACATACTACCACTTTTGCCGAAATGTTTGAGCTTGAAAAAGACACTTTCATTATAGACACGCCCGGCATCAAAGAATTGGGCCTCATTGATATGGAGCCTGAAGAAATATCAGACAATTTTCCTGAAATGCACAAATTAAGAAGCGACTGTAAATTTGGATACCGCTGCATGCATTTGCATGAACCCGGTTGTGCTGTGATCAAAGCTGTACAAGCAGGCGAAATAGCACCGAGCCGCTACATCAATTATGTGAGCATGGTTGAGGGTGAGGATAACCGAAAATAATCAGGTAGATGCAAAGGTTATTGCAAAGAGAATGAATCTGTAAAAAAAGTGGGTAATCATAAATGCCATCAACAACAAAACCGATTTTAAGAGTGTCCAAAACCAATTTTGTTGATATACTTTTTTTAAGGCTACAGTTTGATACACCATAAATAATCCCAAAAAGGGTAAGGCCATTATATTCCAAATACTCATTCCAATAATGGTTCTGAATACTGCTTCTATTCCTATTGAAAGAATAATAGTCAGCAAAACAAAAGAAAACAGGTATAAAGAAAAGATGAAGTGATCGGCAAAGTAATAAGTCTTCTTTGCAAAGAGCATTGCAATAAAAAGCGCAAAAATAGGAACGTTAAGTACAATCATTGTCTTGGCTAACTCAGAAGACTTCATGTTATACTTGCTCTCATAATCTTTAAATGCTATTTGTCTTCGCTCAAGTCTGTTTTGTACAAGTGTTTTTGTCCATGAACTGTATACCTGGTATTCAGTTTGCTCCCATAAACTCGGGTTCAGGTCAGATAAAGAGCTGATAAAAAAATACAAGAGGTTAATTAAAAGAAAGAGCGAGAAAGGCGCCATGTAACGCCTGCGTCTTCCTTCGATAAATTCTTTAACCAGGAAACCGGGCTTAACAAGCAGGAAGAGCGCATTCTTCAAAAAATTATTTTCAAGAAAAAATGCTGAACCAAAAAATTGTTTTACAAAGTATATAAACCTTCGCTCTGAAGGCTCTATAAATTTTTGACCACAAACGTGACAATATTTACCCTGCAGACTTGCATTACAATTCAAACAACTTTCAGGCTTTGCAGGCTGCTGCATAAAATTGTCTCAATAAGGTATGCCTATGCGCTTATAAATAAAGTGCATCAACCAGGCGGGGCCTATCAATAAGAATTGCAC
>DAOLDI010000112.1:0-6926 GCA_035327445.1 Cyclobacteriaceae bacterium
AAATGTTCTGGCTGCGCGCAATGGATTCATTTTGTATTTAACAATATACTCTTTGGTCAACCTGTTCCAATGTCCGGGTGGTGTGTATGTACCTAAACCATCAGACCACCAGTTGGCAATTCTTCGCTGCCTCTCGGTAAGATTCTTTGCGATCTCTTTAAGCTCTGCAATATCTCTTTCAAACTCTGCAGAGCCAGGTGCTGGCGGTGGGCCTGGGCGTACATCGGTAACATCAGCTACATTCCACATGCTTACTTGTCCGAATAGTGGTGTAAGGCCAACAGGGCGCTGCGGAGATTCCATATTATCCCAAGCCCAACCAAATCTGTCGAATACTTCTTGTTTTATAGCATCTGATACAGGTCTTGGTGTTTGAGCCGCACTCATGCCATCCGTAGAAGCCCGCAGCAAGGCGGCATTCTTTACATTTGTACCAATTTCCTTTCCTGCTTCAATGTCACTGCTGGTATTTGATCCAGACCACAACAAACTGTTTAAATGTTCTTCAGCACGTTCATCAAGATAAGCATGCTCCAGTGGAAACATAGCTTTTAAAATATCACGTGAAGTGATAGCAATTACAGCCCCATCACTCGGGTAAGATGGTAAACCGTTCTTTTTATAAGCATAATTTATAGATGGATCAGTCTCATAAGTAGCAGGCCGGTTATACTGATACTTATAATGCCAGGCTGCAATCAATCCATCAAACTGTGCAACACTTAAGTATGCGAGCATACGGCTGGTATATGGCGGATGCGCAAATGGAAAAGGTGGTGGCCCTTGCGGATTAGCAGCACTTGGCAAAGTGTAAGTGCCATCAGCATTAGGCGGAGGTATTAAATTATACTTTGCTGCCAGTTCAAGTGCTATTTCATTCCACCTGATAATGGGATTGTTTGTCCAATATTCAACTGCTGCAGCTTGCCGATTGTTCAGTTGCTGTGATGCTGATTTTAAAGCAGCAAGTTCAGCCTGATACTCGGCAGAGTTAACAGCAGCAGGCGCTGCCAGCGGAATATCACTTGCACTGTTAAATAGTATGGGTTGCCAGTTGCCTCCGTTTACATCCAATGATGAAAACTCGTAAGCACTGAATTGGTAAAATACAGGCAAATCATTTTCGCAACGGGTAAATGTTGCTATCACAATTGCTAAACAAAGAGATATGGTAAATATTTTTTTCATGGCTGATATTTTAAAATGTAAACTGATAAGTAATACCTCCGCTCACATTGGCCGACTTGCCCATGTTTCTACCTGCTACAACCTGTCCGTATGCAGCCATCAGGCTAAATCCTTTTAATGGCTCAATGCTTTTCAGGTAATACTGTGCAAATACAGCAGCTTGTGTCATCTCCATTTTGTTGGTGGGTTGCGGCATGTTCCACCTGCGGATGTCATCGCCATACAAACAATTCAAAACGTTAAAAGATGCTTCCAACCTTAAATTGTGATTCAAGGCCCAGCCACCCAGCACTGCCTGGTAATTCATTGCGCTGGGTACGTCCATGAAAGTGGTGTAATAACTTCCATTGTTGTAATAATACGGACGCTCCACTTCTGTTAGTCCGCGCCATACATAAGCAACTGAGCTGCGAAAGTATATGCGCTTATCGTATTCATATTGTCCTATGACTCGGCCCGTAAATTCCTGCGTACCTAAACCCAAACTATACGGCATGTAGTCTGACAGATAATTTGTCATGGGTGTACCAAACTGCGTTACTGCAAGAGCTGAAACACGATGCTTGCCAAAATCTTTTTTAATGGCTTCGTATTTTAAAGCAAGATTGATGTCCTGGAAACCACTTACTCCTGCCAACTGTCCACCGCTTGACTCGGTGCTAACAAAAGGAGCAGCAATTAGAATATTCAGATTTTTGGTGATGCCATAAGCAAGCATGGGCATATAGGTATTTCTTGTAAAAGTTCCGATGTTATCATTTTGTATCAAAGTGCTTCCTTCCCAGTATTGATTCCATTTGCCCTGATCTATCATAAATGCGAAACATATCTCATTTTTTTTCATCATGATGGCATCTGAAAAAGTCTGAGCCTGCAGCATACCTATTAAGCATGCGCTAAGGCCCATCAAGACTATTTTTTTCATAATCGATTTAATTTTATGCGAACAAAAAATAATTGCATTTCTTATGCAGCTATTTCTCTGCATAAGTTGAATTGCAGCATGTGCTTATTCTTCAGCATGCTGATTACCAATAAAGGCATAAGATTAAATCAAACTTGAGGGGGCGGAAAAACTAATTGAATATCAATTGATTCAAAAAATTCTGGCTGGCTGCCGTAAGTTGAAGTATAACTCCAACCTTTATTTACTGATTGCAAAGACACTTGCGCAAGCATGTAATCTTTAAATAGCTTTAGCAGTAAAGAATTACTGTTATTATTTTCATCAGTTTTATCTGTAAATGTTTTTACATAATCAGTTAGTAACTGATTAATTGCTTTAGATTTAAAATCTCTTACACAAACAAGATAAAGTGTATCGCTTTGAAGTTTTTGTTTTACCAAACGGTATACTTCGCCTTCATATTCAAACTCGCCATTTGTACGATTATAATCTAATGAACTTGGTGCATAAGGCCATGCAAGCGGAATCTTAAAGGTTACCTCCTGTAAATCTGCATAATTATCTGCATCAAATTGTAGTAAAAGGTTTTGCGTATGCTTGTGTTTAATGCCCATTAATACGCCATAGTACCCAAGTATATTGAGCATGAATATTAACATTAACACTATGGCGAGTAAGCTTCTCAAAATAAATTTGGTATAGTTGGCTCAGATTTAAGCATCTAAGGTAAAAAATAAATTGCACTATTTCCTAAATCAAATCAAATTATTAATGAAGACAGAATTCATTACTAAGCGTTTAACTCAGCTTACAGGTAATGTGAAAAAGAAAGCACTACCATCTCTGTATATACTTTCTACCCAAATTTTACCTCCATTTAGTTCAACAAACTGCTTGCTTACTTTCAAACCAAGCCCAACACCTCTTTCATTACTTGTACCCGGAGTAGTGTACTTGATATCATCAAATATTCTGTGAAGTTCTTCGGGTGGTATACCCATTCCATTATCCCGAACACTAATTGTTGCTGTTTGATCTGATACACTAGCCTTTAATACAATTTGCCCGCCCTGTGTACTAAACTTAATCGCATTATTCAGAAGATTTCTAATTACTAATTCTACCATATAAGGATCAGCATAGACCTTGCATCCAGGCTGAATTTCATTTCTCAGATCAACTCCCTTTTCTGCTGCAGCTTTTTCCAATAAAGGAAGTCGGTCTTTCAATAATTCATAAATATCAAAACTTACTTTTGATACATTCAATCCTTCCATCTGGCTGCGTGCCCAATAGAGCAGGTTATCAGTCAAATTAATTATATCTCTGATATTTGACGCCATTAGAGGCAGGGTGCTTTTAAAGTTTTCTGGCGACAGTATACTGCTGTTTAATATATTAACCATTTGTCCAACTCGCGCAATGGGTCCGCGTAAGTCATGCGAAACAATTGAAAACATCAGATTTTTTATTTCGTTAGATTTCTTCAATTCTATTGCCTGAGCACTAACAGATTGTTTTTGTCTCATAACTTCTTCACTGGTTTCAATCAATTCCTTATTAATGCGGGTAATTCTGCGATTTGCATAAATGAAATAAATAGCTGAAAGCAGCAGAACAATTGTAATTACGAAGAGGCTTACTTTTTCTAATCTATTACGGGCCAGTTGTTGCTCCTGCAACAATTTATCCTTTCGCAATATTTGATTTTCATTTTCTCTTCTTACCGATTCGAATTGCTCTTTTATAAGAGTTATTTCTCTGAAATTCTCTTGTGTAAATAAAGAGTCCTTTAGTTCAGTATATTTTTGATAATACCCTAATGCATTTCTGTAATCATTCAGGCGTTCATAAATTTTTGAAATGTTTAATGAATTATCCTTCAATATTTCTTTGTAACCTTCTCGCTTTGCAATTACATTACTAGACTGAGCATATAAAAGCGCCTTATCTAAATCACCCTTACTTACATACGCTTTTGAAATATTTTGTCTTGCTATGGCCATCCAATATTGTGTCTCAAATTGCTCTGCAATACTTAAGGCGTTTAAAAAGACTTCAAGGGCTTTATCATTTTCTGCCTTCTTCAAATAAACATTACCCAATCGGTTAAGGTTGAGACCGATACCTCCGTAACTATTATCTTCAAAATATTTCTCAGTAGATTTTTCATAATAAATCAATGCCGAATCATACTGACCGGCAGTTTCCATAAACCTACCCAAATTGCTAAGTGCATAGGCAGTTGCAGACAGATTGCCAGATTCAATTCCCAACACTAAAGCACGCCTGAAAAATATAAGCGCTTATTCTTTTTGACCCCATGAATCATATACTAAACCGATATTGGCAGTGGCCAGACTTATTAAGTTTTTGGAATTGGAATTTTCAAAATACTTTATCGACTGAATGTATTGCGTAATCGCATCACTGTAATTTCCTAAGCCCCACAGCACTGCCCCTTTGCTGTTATGTTGCATGCCTTTTAATCTGGCAAATTGGGTATCTACTGAATCCAGTTCCCAAATTTTTGAACTCTCGGCTATAGCCGAATCATAATAATGTAAACTTTCATAAAGCTTGCCCCATTGCCAGTACATGTAAGCTACATTATTGTAAGCCCGCGATCTCTCCTTACCCAAAACAATTGGTTCAGGATATTGATACTGTAATTGCTTATGTAAGCTTAATGCATCTTTGAAATAATTAATGGCTTGTTCATAATCAAATGGATGAAGATCAATATATATCTGTCCGCGAAATCGCAATAATCTGGCTAAGGCAAAATCATCGCTATTTCGTTTTGCCAGTTCAATTCCTTCTATAATTTTCTGAATAGCTCGCTCAGACGGATGGTGATCCTGAAACTGCTCTGCCAGCAGAATATACAATTTCAATTTTTCAGCATCGGTGCGGGCAGCTTTAAGCAATAACTCAAGGCTATCAATTTTTTGTTGTTGCGCAAAAGTTGATTTAGTAGCAAGAGAAAAGCCCAACAAAAGAATCAAAAAGAAGAAATGCTTAAACATGATATTGAATAAAAAAATAATCCCTTGATAAAGCTTCAATCAACATTTGATTGAAGTGTTTTTATATTAAAAACCACTTAAAATCTTAAGAATCCAACTTAATAAAACAAAATAAATAGCTAACATTAGACTGAGAAAATATTCAATTTTAAATTCTTAAAACTTAAATACAATGATGATTAAAATAACCGAAAATAAATTAAGAAACAAAACAAAACGAAATCTGATAATCTTTACCCTGGTAGCCATGCTTTGTGGCTGGCTGGGAGTGGCTTTAAACAACTTAATAGACCAACCCCACGAAGAAAGTTTGGGTATGCTCATTTTCATAGGCACTCCTTTGCTTACCGTATTAGTACTTAGAGCTTTTGCAGGAGATGGCTGGAAAGATGCAGGTTTTAAGCCCCTATTCAAAGGAAATGTAAAGTGGTATATAATTTCTCTTTTTGTATTTCCAGTACTAACCCTCACCGTAGTATTTATTGGTTATGCATTGGGTTGGATAAGTCTGAAGGGTTTTGATACAGTAACTTACTTGCAAGCATTCGGACTCGCGCTCATTCCAAATTTCATCAAAAATATTCCCGAAGAGTTTGTGTGGAGGGGATACCTGACACCAAAACTACTTTCGGTTGGTGTAAGCGACTATAAGTTGTATGCTTTGGTTGGCGTTATCTGGGGAGCATGGCACATTCCCTACTACCTTTATTTTCTTGAGCGTGATATTGTGACAGAATTTACTTCGCTAAACATCACCGTTTTTGTTAGTCTTAGTTTCATCATCACCATTGCATGGTCTATAGTATTTATCGAAATATGGTTGCTTACCAAATCAATCTGGCCAGCAGTTTTAATGCACATGGTAGAAGATGCTTTTGTAAATCCGATGGTTTTGGATAAAGCTTTTCAAATAATGCCCGGAAAAGATTTGATCATTCATCCGGTAATGGGTGTATTAAGTATTATATTGTATACGGTAGTAGGTTTAGGTTTACGCAGCATAAGAATCAATTCTCAATCAGCTCAATGATTCATCACATATTGATTATGGGGGTAAGTGGCTCTGGTAAAAGTACCATTGGTAAAAAACTAGCCGAAGAACTTAAACTTACTTTTATTGATGCAGACCACTTACACCCTACTTCAAACAAGGCCAAAATGGCTAAAGGCATTCCGCTTGATGATGCCGACAGGGAAGACTGGCTCTTGCTTATTGCTGATACATTGGCAGAGTATAAATCAAAAGGTTTTGTACTGGCCTGCTCAGCGCTTAAAAAAAATTACAGAGATAAGATTGCATCAAAACTCTCAATACCTTTACATATCTTTCACCTTACTGGCAACAAAGACTTAATTGCTTCGCGCATGAAACAAAGAGAACATTTCATGCCGGTTACTTTATTAGATAGTCAGTTTGAAATTCTTGAAATAAGTGAAGATTTAATTAGCGTTGATATTCATAATAAAGAAGAGAATATTACGGCAGAAATAATAAGTAAGTTGACAAAAAAAGCAGCCATCGGCATCATTGGTTTAGGCGTAATGGGTAAAAGCCTGGCCCGGAATTTTGCATCAAAAAATATTCCGGTTACAGTTTATAATCTTCCCTTACAAGGAGAAGAAGATGTTGTAAGCAACTTTGTAAAAAATCATTTTTCGGAATATATAATCGCTGCGGGAAGTTTATCTGATTTCTTACATCAGCTTGAAAACCCGAAAATCATATTGCTCATGATTAAATCGGGTGAGCCTGTAGATGAGATGATCAAGACTTTAAAGGAGAAAATAAACAAAGGCGATAT
>DAOLDI010000113.1:0-6890 GCA_035327445.1 Cyclobacteriaceae bacterium
AAATTCTGGCCAGCATCAGAGATATTTCAAAATCAGTACATGTAATTATTCGCACACGTCTGGTGCAGGAAATTGACGCCAATATGAAACTTGGCGCGGATGAGGTAATACCCGAAGAGTTTGAAACATCTATTGAAATATTCAGCCGGGTATTGCATAAGTACTTAGTACCTATGAACGAAATCAACAGTTTTGTAAGACAGATACGTTCTGATTCTTACGAGATGTTACGCCCGCAAGACAAAGCACCTTTCCTGCGCAGAAGTCAGTTGGAAATTCCACATCTCAGTATCTCCTGCATTCGTGTTGAGCGGGCTGATACTGATATAGTAGATAAGCCGTTGAAAGATACCCAGCTGAGAGATAAAATGGGTATTACTTTGATTGCCATAAAAAGAGAAGATAAGTTTTTTACCGAAGTGCATGCGGATACTCAAATTCAGCAAGGCGATTTGATTTACGTTTTTGGTAAGCCTACCAACCTGCAAACACTTTACGAGAAGATTTCATTGTAAGATGGACACACGCAAAGTCTGGATGTATGTTTCATTGGGTATCATTACTTTGCTCAATTTTGTCATGGCAGGCAGTCTTGAACTTTATGCCGATGAAGCCTACTATGCATTGTATAGTCGTTTTCCTGATTGGGGTTATTTCGACCACCCCCCTGCTGTAGGCATTTTGATTTTCATCGGGACATTATTTGCTAAAACTGAATTAGGTGTAAGGATAATCTTCATCTTGCTTACTTCTGCCTCTTACTATCTTTTGTACGATTGGATAAAACCCAAAAACTATTCATTATTCTGGTTGGTAGTATTGGCGCTGTTTCCTGTTCAGCTCATGGGCTTTATGGCATTGCCGGATATGCCGCTTTTCTTTTTCGCGATTCTGTTTTTCAGATGCTTTCAACGTTATATTCAAAATGAAAGCCTGCTGAATATTTTCTTATTGGCGCTCTGCATTGCAGGCATGTTGTACAGCAAGTATCATGGGGCACTAATTATTCTCTTCAGCTTTTTTGCAGTACCCAAGTTTTTCCTGAGAAAATCTTTTTACCTGCTCACGCTTATTTCGGTATTACTCTACCTTCCGCATTTTATCTGGTTGTATCAGCATGAGTTCAGCAGCATTCAATATCATTTCTTCGAGCGCTCAGCAAGTACTTACAGATTCAGTTTTACATTGGAATACATTGCCGCTTTCATTTTTTATAACGGTCCGCTGGTATTTGCTTTATTATTATGGAATGCGTTCACAAGCAAATCAGCCAATAATTTTGAAAGCGTACTGAAAGTCAACATACTCGGCTTTTTCTTATTCTTCCTGCTTTCATCTTTCAAAGGTCGCGTTGAAGCCAACTGGACATTCATGGCGCTGATACCGGCTTTGTATCTTGGCTTTAGCCAGGAAGTAAAATTTGAAAAACTTCTGCGTACATCGGCCATTATCAGTCTGGCACTTATTGCCCTGTTCAGAATTCATTTGCTTCATCCAATAGTTGAATTCAAAAAAGACCGGGCTTATGAATACCGGGGTCATGCTAACTGGGCAAGCGAAATATTTGAACACAGTAAGGGTAAGCCCATAGTTGCCAACAGGTACCAGGAAGCCTCTTTACTTTCTTATTATGGTAATCAATTTGTTCCCGCCATCAATATCAACAGCAGAAAAAATCAGTTCGATTTTTGGGCAACAGTTGATGCCTTTGAAAATAAAGATGTACTTATACTGAAAAGAGGTGATGCTCCTGAAGGCACGAAGCAGTTTTTACATCCCTATTTCGGAAAATATTACCTGGCAGAAATTAAATCCTTACAATTGCTGCGTTATCCCGAAATTTTAGCTGAAGAAATTAAGCAAGAAGGCAATACAGTAAAAGTAAGCTTCAAGGTAAAGACACAAAATAGTGTACAAAGTGAACGAGCAATTTATACCCGCGTTGCTGTATTCAATGAAGAGGCACGTGCAGATACGCTTCTGGAATTATCAATTCAGGCTATCAACAACAGGGAGCTTCAACAACTTCAACTAGCCTGGCCCTACTCAGGTAAAATCAAGCATTTGGAAATTGAAATTTTATCTGATTCTTTAGAAGTTTGGAAAAACAAAAAAGTACAGATTGAAAATGGAAGAGATTATTTACAAACTCCTTAAATTTTCGGCAGTCGGTTTCAGCGGACTCATCATCGACTTTGGACTTACCTGGTTGCTGAAGGAAAGATTTTCAGTTAATAAATACCTGGCCAACAGTGCAGGTTTTACTTTGGCCGCCACAAGTAATTATTTTCTGAACCGCATCTGGACTTTCGAAAACCATGCGCTCAATATTACCGAACAATACACATCTTTCTTCATCATTGCCCTAATTGGCCTCATCATTACCAATGGTATGATTTACCTGCTGAATCAAAAACTGAACTGGGGATTCTATTTTTCCAAACTCATTGCCATCGGGCTTGTCATCATCTGGAATTTTACGATGAATTACATCTACACTTTTGCCTGAGATTATTTTAGTCGATACGCCTAACAAAAAATTCTCCATCCGTAATTTGTAATGTTGCCCCATCTAAGGGATTTCTAAGCGTTCCGGAGAAGGTACCGCCAATTTCAGTACTATTTATAGTTGTAATGGTAACAGCGCCTTGTGCATTGTTTTGGTCAGTCGAAAAATCAACAGAAGCTTCATCAGTAAAACTCAGCACAATTCCTTGCATAAAATTTCCTGATTGATCTAATGTTAATCCTGCATATGTCTTAGTTGTGATGTCCTCATCATCTAAAACCTGTATACCTACCATCTCAAGGCCGTTACCACTTGCAATGAGCATGCTGTATTGATTACCGTTTAAACCAACAAAGCCGAATAAATTAGTCTGATCATTAAATCGCTTATCAACTGAATTCACCTTCATGCGAATAAAATACCGGTCAGCTATATCATCAACTAATCCGCAATTGTTCATTAAGAGGATAAAAGAAAATACAAGAGCAGAAAAAGAAAATCTTAGAGCTATTTTCATCACATTAGATTTACATCAACAAAATATTTTTGCTAAGCTAAAGATTTTCACGCAAGTCAAAAGCTTTTCTGAGTTTATCTACCAATCTGCCCGACTCTGCAAAATCTAAAGTCTGCTGTCCATCGCTAAATGCTTCTTCAGGTTTTTGATGTGTCTCATAAATGATACCATCAGCACCTGCCATAACAGCAGCCAAAGCTACAGGCTCAACAAAATCGCGTATACCAATACCATGCGAAGGGTCTGCAATAACAGGTAAATGTGATTTTTCTTTCAGGATGGGAATAGCATTTATGTCCATGGTGTTGCGTGATGCTTTTTCATAAGTACGAATTCCGCGCTCGCATAACATCAATTTTTCAGTACCTGCCGCAAATACATATTCGGCCGAGTAAAGTAACTCCTCAATGGTACCTGAAATACCGCGCTTCAATAAAACTGCTTTATCAACTTTGCCCAATTCATCCAGCAGGTTAAAATTTTGTGTGTTTCTAGCGCCTACCTGGTAAGCATCTACATAATCATACATATCGGCTATCTGCGAAACCTGCATCACTTCCGTAATAATTTTTATACCGGCCGCGCGCGCTTGTTGGTACCACATTTTTAAACCTTCAACGCCTAAACCTCTGAAAGCATATGGCGAGCTGCGTGGCTTAAACACACCACCCCGCATAATTTTAATGCCATTATCTTTCAAATGCTGAATACTGAGCGCAACCTGTGCTTCGCTTTCAATAGAACATGGTCCGGCCATGATGGCTAAACTACCATTGCCAATGATTACACCATCACCCAAATCAATTTTACTTCGCTCCACCTTCCACTTACGTGATACCAGCTTGTAATCATCAGAAACACGGTGTATATCTTTAATGCCGGGCAAATTGCCCAATGCACGCATATCAATTTCTTTTTTACCAATGCATACCAGGTAATGAGCTATTTGTGTAGATACTTCATTGCATTTATAATCGAGTGATTTAACTGCATTAATAATATCAGACTTTTGTGATACAGTAACGTTCTTTTCTAACTGGATAATCATAAAAAATATAATTTATACTAATGATTTTATTTCGCTTACAAATTTTTTGATATCTGCTTCGAGATTATCTGATGCAGACAACAAATTGATAAATGCACTGCCTACTATTGCACCCTGCGCATAGTTACAGGCTTGATGAAATGTTGCTGCATTGGAAATACCAAAACCAATGAGCACGGGATTATGCAATTGCATTTCCTGAATGCGCTTAAAATAATTTTCCTGTACTTCAGAGAAACTTGTCTTTGCTCCTGTAGTGCTTGAGGCAGATACTGCGTAGACAAATCCGCTTGATGCAGCATCAATTCTGCGTACGCGTGCTTCGGGTGTAGTGGGTGTAATGAGAAAAACCATATCAAGCTCCGCAGCTTCTAATTGTGGCTTCAGATCAGCTTCAAATTCATCAAGCGGTAAATCAGGTAAAATCAATCCGTCTACACCTGCTGCCGCTGCATCACGCAGAAAATGAGTCCAGCCATATTGCATAACGGGGTTCAAATAGCCCATTAAAAGAATCGGTATTTCTACTTGCTTGCGCAAACTGGTCACTTGCTCTAATAACAAGGTCAAATTCATCCCATTATCAAGCGCCACTTTATTGCTGGCTTGTATGGTGGGGCCATCTGCAATGGGATCTGAAAAGGGAATTCCGATTTCAATGATATCAGCACCGGCCTTGGCCAACTGCTTCCCTATCTCAACCGTATCATGCAGATGCGGAAAGCCTGCCGTGTAAAAAACAGATAAGACTTTATTGCGCTCAGATGTAAATACTTTTGATAATCTGCTCATAGACTTAATGTGCTCCATAGTTTAACTCTCCGGCCTTGACGGCAAAGGGTAATTGATTTTGTTTTGGTGGTAGCGGACAAGTGGCGAAATCAGTAAAGGCACATGGCGGATTATACGCTTTGTTGAAATCGATGATCACTTTGTTACTGCCAACTTCAGGCCAGCTTACATACATGTACCTGCCAGCGCCATAAGTTTCACGTGCGTTGGTTTCATCTGAAAAGATGACAAAAAGATCTGCGCCAATTTCTTCATCCAATGCAAGCAGCTTATAATCATTTCCCTTATAATTAAAACTTAATGTGCCCGCCAGCTTCATGCTGATATTTTGTCCCAACACATTTATAATGGCCAAACTTGCACCCGGCTGTGCAGCTTCAAAGGTTCCGGGTATTCTCCATGCTAAATCCGGAGGAAACCGATCAATACCATGAAAATTAATCAGCTCATCATGTTCAAAATCACGCAGGCGAATGGCGTATTGATTTTCTCTTTTAATGACAAACCAATGTAATGGAGGGTAATCAATTGTTATGCGTGCTGAATCAGGATGAAAGATGATGCTACCCAGCTGTTCAATTCCATTGACCTCAAGCGATACATCTTCATTTATTTGCATACTTACTATACCCTGATTCAATAAAAAGTAGCCTGCATGCTCCGGAATTTTATACTTGGGAAATACTAAGTCATTATCTGCTGCACTGCCAAAAGTGTTAAAGCCTTCTTTAAGCCAGAATAAACCTGCCAGATTTAACCATCCTTCTTCACTCTTGAGATAGGCTGCTCTTTTTACATCCCATTCAGCAATTTCTTTTTCATAATCTGCCTGGCTAATCTTTTCCTGGTTACGCTGACATGCCTGGAGCATGATCAATGAGCAAAGCAGTGGTAGAAATAATTTATTCATATAGATTTCTTGACTTCCTTCAATTTTCAATATTTAATAACCACCCCATTTGATATAGGTTTCCAAATCTTTATCACCCCTGCCACTCAGGTTTATTACCACCAGATCATTGGCATTCAATTTCATTTGTGAAAGCACGGCAAAAGCATGTGCAGTTTCCACTGCAGGTATAATACCTTCCATGCGGCTGAGGGCAAGACCTGCCTGCATGGCTTCTTCATCTGTTGCACTTAAAAACTGTACACGACCTGTTTCAAATAGATGCGCATGCATGGGGCCAATACCCGGATAGTCCAGTCCGGCTGAAATGGAATAGGGTTCTATCACTTGTCCATCATCAGTTTGCATAAGCAGGGTTTTACTGCCATGTAAAACACCGGGCTTGCCCAAAGCTGTTGTGGCGGCCGACTCACCAGAATCAATTCCTTTACCAGCGGCTTCAGCCGCTACCAGTTTTACTTTCTCATTATCAAGAAAATGGTAGAAAGCTCCGGCTGCATTGCTTCCTCCGCCAACACAGGCAATTACATAATCAGGAAAATTTCTTCCCTCTTGCTCCTGCAATTGATAAATGATTTCCTCACTGATTACCGACTGAAACCTGGCAACCATATCGGGATATGGATGCGGGCCTACCACAGAACCGATGATATAATGTGTATCACTTGGATGATTGATCCAATGCCGCATGGCTTCGTTGGTGGCATCTTTCAAAGTTTGATTACCACTTTCAGCCGCACGTACTTCAGCGCCTAAAATTCTCATGCGCTCTACATTGGGTCTTTGTCTTTGCATATCAAGCTTGCCCATGTAAACAATACATTCCATGCCCATTAAAGCGCAAACAGTTGCGGTAGCCACACCATGCTGGCCCGCGCCTGTTTCTGCAATGATTTTTTGCTTGCCTAATGCTTTTGCAACCAATATTTGCCCGATGGTATTGTTGATTTTATGTGCACCGGTATGACAAAGATCTTCACGCTTAAAATAAATTTTTGCACCGTATTGCTTTGAAGAGCGATCAGCAAAATACAGAGGTGTTGGTCTGCCTACATAATTTTTTAGCAAGCGATGAAATTCTTCAGAGAATGTAGCTGATGATATTATTTCCAGA
>DAOLDI010000114.1:0-6870 GCA_035327445.1 Cyclobacteriaceae bacterium
ATGGAAAGGTTTCTCATAGACCAGGGCCTGTTATTGGCCATCATCTATACCCTGCTGATATTTTTTGCCTGGATAGATATATATAAGCGGGAGAAGCTCAGCTACGAACATAAAATTCAATGGGGCTTACTGGTTTATTTTTTACCTGTAATTGGAATTGCCTTGTATTTGATCATCAGCAGGAAAATTTTTAAATCAGAATAAGCGCTTTTATATGGCACGCATCATCTCCATACTCATCATCATTGTTGTTGCCTGGACTATCTATAGCATTTGGGAAAACAAAAATTTGCCCAGCAACAAAAAAGTAGTGTGGACAATTGTGTGCATACTATTTCCCCTGCTAGGCTCTTTACTCTATTATTTATTGGCAGAAAAATAAAACTCAATACTCTGCCAAAGCCTTATTAATAGCTTCAAAGATTGGATTTTCTGGCTCAAGTTCCTGTGCAAATACATCGCGGGCAGCCTCCAGGTACTTCCTAGATTTTGCTTTATCGCTCTCTTTATAAATTACCGAGAGATACAAATTCAGGTTTGCTGTAACCATAATGTCTTCCCATGTTTGCTTTAGTTGCTTTTCAAAAAACTTAATCAATTCTGCATTTTGGTTGTGCCTGGCATACATGGCTACCAGGTCATTAAAAATTGTAGGATTGGAAGGCTCAAGCATAAAAAACTCTAGTTGCAAATCCTGTGCTTTCTTATTGCCCTCAGTCAGGTATAAATCAAGCAAAGCCCTTACATTGTAATAGGTAGGACTTAATTTATACGCACGCTCAAAATAGTCTTGTGCGGTTTTCTTCTCTCCTGCCCTTGAGTATAGGGCTGCAATCATGCGTGATACATCTGCTTTCTGATAATCACTCTGGTAGTACTCTAAGGCCTGGCGCGCATAACTAAGCGCATCGTTGTTTCGGTTCATACTTTGCAGCGCGTATGCAATGTTATGATATGCCGGTGCAAACTTGTCGTTAAAATCTAATGACTTCTGAAAATCAGGTACGCTTTGCTCTGCCCTGTTAGTAATTAACTTTACGTAACCCAAAGCATAATAGGTTTCATAATCGCCAAGATCGAGCAAATGTGCGCGCTCAATATAATAATCAATCAATTGAACCAATTCATAGGGTTCTTTCAGCCAATTCTCTCCGTAATTAATCAACACATCAAAATAAAACAGCGCAGCACTTTTATTGAGTTTGGCATTCTCAGGAAACACCCGCATCAGCGAGTCGAGAATGGTATGTGCAGAAAAAACTTTTAAATCATAACTACCGCCCTGCTCACGGTAATCCAGTATGTCTTCATTGGGCTCAATATCAGTAAATGAAAAAAACTGGTGCATGATGGTATTTACATGATACCTGCGCGCAATTTCTACTTTCTCTATTACAACGTCAGGCCTTGTATTTTTCGGATCATAATCACTAAGTGTTTTGAATGCCGAAGCATATTTTTTTTGCGCTACCAAAGCCTTGCTTTGCGCTATGATTTCCTGTGTTTGCTGCGCTTTTGCGTGCACAAACAATAAACAGCTAATCGAAATAATTAATACTAAATTTTTCATGGGCTGATATAAACAAAATACAAGCCAGAAAATGACCTGTAATATTTTACATTATCAAAAGGCAGACCTATTTGAATCCGAGCAGTTGCAACATACTTTCGCTGTTTTGCTCTTCAGCAAAAAGCTGTGTGCTTATTTCACCGTCTTCATTTCTGTCAATTATCACATGCTTAGGGGCAGGTATCAGGCAGTGTTGAATACCACCATAACCGCCCAGAGATTCCTGGTAAGCACCGGTATGAAAGAATCCTATGTATAAGGGTTCATCATCATTAATCATAGGCAAAAACACTTCACCTGTATGTGCTTCTGAGTTATAGTAATCATGGCTGTCACAGGTAAGTCCACCCATATTGATTTTATGGTAGGGATCATCCCACTTGTTAACAGCTAAAAGAATATACTTTTGGTTCATGCCCCAGGCATCGGGCAAATGCGTAATAAAAGATCCGTTGATCATATACCAAAGTTCTTTATCGTTTTGCAACTTTTGGTCAACCACCTGGTATAAAACTGCGCCACTCTCTCCTACTGTGTAACTGCCAAACTCTGTAAAGATGTTAGGCACAGGTACATTATTTTTATTGCATATCCATTTGATGTTCTCCACAATCTGTTCGATCATGTACTTGTAATCAAACTGAAAAGTTAAAGAGGTTTTAATCGGGAAACCTCCGCCAATATCAATCGAATCAAGTTCGGGACAAATCTTTTTCAGCTCGCAATATTTGAATACAAATCTGCTTAACTCACTCCAGTAATAGGCAGTGTCTTTAATTCCTGTATTGATAAAGAAGTGCAGCATCTTTAAGGATGCATTTTTACTTGGCTTTATTTTTTCATTGTAAAGACTTACGATATCGCTGTAGCGAATTCCCAATCTTGAAGTATAAAACTCAAATTTGGGCTCTTCATCTGCTGCAACCCGAATACCAACCTGGTAAGGTTTATTTACATGGTTTTCATAATGTTCTATTTCTTTCAGATTATCGAGAATAGGCACACAGTTTTTGAAATCATCGTTCAATAACTCACTGATGTATTGCAGATACAAAGGCATTTTAAAGCCATTGCAGATAATGTACGTGTCTTTGTTAATCTTACCCCGCTCATAGAGTTTTTTGACGATCGGAATATCAAAGGAAGAAGATGTTTCCAGATGAATTTCATTTTTCAATGCTTCCTCCAGAATGAATGAAAAATGTGATGATTTGGTGCAATAGCAATAAGTATAACTGCCATTGTAATTGAAACGCTCCATGGCATTGTTAAAAATAACCTTGGCATAGCGTATATTTTCACTGATTTTGGGTAAATACGTGATTTTCAGGGGTGTTCCATACTCCTTGATGATGTCCACAAGGGGTACGTCATTGAAAAGCAGTTCATTGTTTCTTACTTTAAATTCCTTCTGTGGAAACTCGAAGGTCTGCTCCACCAAATCTTTGTAACTCTTCATCAGCGCATAAAGGGGGTTTTTATAAAGAGGTGCAATATTGGTATAATTTTGCCATCTTTGCAATAAGCGTTTTTCGTCCTTTTGTTGAGTGATAAACAGGCCAATCCCGGCCATTTTTACCTGGCAAACAGGGAATAACAGGATACAAACCATTTTTTTTGTGAAAGAGATTAAAATAGTCGAAGTCAAATCTGAGATTGGGGCAGGTACGCGTGGTGCAAGTTTGGGTGTGGAGGCCATCAAGATTGCCAGCTTAGACATGCAGTCTGATTTCTTTGTCAAGCACGAGTCAGTTGAGGTAGAACATGTAAACGAATTATTGTTTGATGGTGCTGAACACGCCAATGCAAAATTTATTGATGGCGTGCTCATTATGGAAGAGCGTGTTTGTTTAGAGATTTACGAAACTATTTTTGATGAATTCTTCCCGCTGGTAATTGCAGGCGATCACAGTACAGCCTACGGTACAATTGCCGGCATTAAAAAAGCATATCCAAAAAAAAGATTAGGTGTTATCTGGATTGATGCCCACGCTGATTTGCACTCACCATACACAACGCCATCTGGCAATATGCATGGTATGCCCCTGGCCATGGCTTGTGGTTTTGATAACCTGGAATGCAAAGTAAACAACCCGCGCAACGAAACTGTGGAATACTGGGAGCAAATCAAGAATGTAGGTGTGCCCGGACCAAAAATTCAGCCTGAAGATATTGTATTCATTTCAGTAAGAGATTTTGAAAAACCAGAGAACTACCTCATCAATAAATACAACATCAACTTTATTGAAACTGAAGAAGTAAAAAAAGCCGGTGCTGTTGCAATTGCGAAAAAAGCTTTGCAAATGCTGGAGCATTGCGACCTGATATATCTTTCATTTGATGTTGACAGCCTCGACTCCAGGATTTCATCGGGAACAGGAACACCTGTGCCTAATGGCTTAAGTGTTGAAGAAGCCAAAATACTTTGTGTTGAAATTGCCAAGAGTCCAAGTTTAGCTGCATTTGAAGTCGTAGAAGTAAACCCAACACTGGATACAGAAAACCGCATGGCCGAAGGCGCATTTGAAATTCTGGAAGCTACTGCAAAATCAATAGCCAACCGCCCGGTTATGGCTGAGTAAATCTGAAAGGATGTCAAATTTTTTTGAATTCTTCAGAAGCTCAAAACATGACAAACAGCATGAAGCAGTAAGGACAAAAATTAGTGCCTTGCTGGCTGAGGGAAAATCATTGTATCTGAAAAGAGAAGAAAGTCTAACCTCTTACGACATTCAATTACTCAAGCAAGAACTTAAAACCAGGCTTATAGTCAGCATACTTGTTTTTGCTGTTGTTGGCGGACTGTTTATCTGGCTTGGCAGTGGCTTTATGATAATACTTGGTGCATTGCTGCTAATAGCCATTTATCCCATAGTAAGATATCAACAGAAAGACATGCAGCGATTGTTTAATGATAACAAAAAAGAAGTTATCAGGGGCATAATCACCAAGAGCGAATCACGCGTTTCGGGTAGTGGCAAAAACAGAACTACTCGTTATTATTTACAATTGGGCGATAATGAATTTGAAGTGAGCAGAACCAGGTACAAGAAGTATAAAATTGGTGATGCTGCAGAATTTCATACGGTTGAATATCCCAAGCGCGTTACCCACATCCTTTTTGAAGAAAAGCTGGAGCAGGCCGGGTTGAATTAAATTTTAAGCTCACAGTTTTTTTTCTTAAGATAAATATTTCAAGTTTAATCTAAGTGATTATCCGCAATCATACCTGATTTCAGGTTTTTCCCTTTTTATATTCCGTCCCTACAGGACTTGAGCGCTTTAATTCTACAAATACTATCAACATTTCATCCCTAACGGGATTTTGAAACCCCTTCCGAAGCTTCGGAAGGGGTGAAATATCGGTAAATAATCAACAAGAGTATTTCAAGTCCCTCCCGATGCATCGCGGGAGGGACGGAATATCAATTGAGAACCACAAAAGATATAAATAGTATCAATCGACATTTTTCATATCCTTAAAATGGTCTGAAAGTGGATTATCAGTTTAATCTATATCCTGATTTACAATTCAAACCTATTTTTTATAAATTGTAAAAGCCTTATCTAAAATAGAAAAAGACATTATGATTAGATGCATATTATTGCTAGTGTCTATTCAGACTTTATGCAGCGGACAGGTTTATCTTTCCGGCAACCTGCATACTCATATAGAAGGCCCTGTCAAAATTTTCATGTACGCAGACTATATTACTATGCACAAGGAAGAATTGATATCAGCTAAAATTAATGAGCTTGGTCAATTTAATTTTGAGTTTGAGGTAAGCAGTTTTTCATATTTAACTTTATCATTGAATGAAAAACTATACAGCTTTTATACACCTGAGATCGCTAATCTTAATTTTATCTTTGATTCAGAAGATAACTTAATAAGCATTATTGATCCTGATAGTATAAATTTTTACTCACAACAAATAGAAAATGATATAACTGAATTCTTTAACAGACGTTTCGTGCTTACAAAAAGAGAAAAACAAATTCCAGACTTAATAAACCTTTTAACAAGTAAATATTCGGGAATAAATAATTATTTAGATGAAATCATTTCTTATAAGATAGCCAGACTTAGATTTTTAATAGCAGATGATGCTAATGATCAAAATGAAATATTGAAAATTGAGCAGGACTACTTAATTAATAAAATAAATATCAACTCACATGATTATTGGCAATTTGCAAAATACTTTTATTACAATTGGAGCAATAGATTAAAGCTCAGAAGAGCTCCATTCGCCAACAATCAATATGACTACTTTACAAAGGAATATTCGACAATACCTAATGATACATTAAGGCAATTCATGTTGTTACAATTATGTTATGTCTCCACCAATAAAAAAGAGTGGGAAGATTTTAGTAATAAATTCTTTCAATTAGCTGACTCTGTTGGGAAGCACGCATTAAATAACCAGATTCTACAGGTTGCAAATAATGTAATAGTAGCATTTAATGATTCAATGATTGGTAAAAGTATTCCAGAACTGACTTTTACTGATCAGTTTAATAATAAATTATCCATTAATGATTTTAATGGAAAATATTTACTTATAGACTTCTGGCATGTTGGCTGTTCTTATTGCATTGAAGCATTTTCATTAATTGAAAAATTCCGAGCAAGAAATTCAGATAAAATTGAATTCTTGAGCATTAATCCGATTGATTCACCTGAACGCACACATAAATTTTTAAAAAAGCGTAACTATCCCTGGTTTTTTACCTCAATAGATAAATCAGAAACTTTCTTCAATTTTTTTAAAGTAAATGGATATCCAGCTTATTTTCTTCTTAATCCAGAAGGAGAATTGCTTTGGATTCCTCCAAGTTTTGTTTTTAAAAATTTTCAATCAGAGCTTGAGTCAATCATAAATGATTTCTAAGTAAGAGTATGTGAACTTAAGATTTACTTTTTAACCCTTGATTCCTTAATTTCGCCCCTCTATTAACATTAAAACTAAGGCCATGAGTCAGCAAAGACCCATTTCTACATTTATCGAAAAACATTACCTGCACTTTAACGCTGCCGCATTAGTTGATGCAGCCAAAGGCTATAAAAAACACCTTGCCGAAGGCAAGAAAATGATGGTTACCCTTGCAGGCGCCATGAGTACCGGTGAGCTGGGCATCAGCTTTGCCGAGATGATCAGGCAAGACAAGGTGCAAATCATTTCATGTACCGGGGCCAACCTCGAAGAAGACATCATGAACCTGGTGGCACACTCACACTACAGGCGCATACCAAATTACCGAGATCTAACACCCGAGCAGGAATGGGATTTATT
>DAOLDI010000115.1:0-6806 GCA_035327445.1 Cyclobacteriaceae bacterium
GGAATAGTAAAAGGAAAGATAATCCAAGAAAAAAGAGGGGATAAGGGCTTTGGTTATGATCCTCTTTTTGTTCCCGATGGATATGATCAAACCTTTGCTGAGATGCCCTCAGATTTAAAGAACCGGATTTCACATCGCGCATTGGCATTTCAAAAATTTATGTCTTTCTTGCTGCAATCCCAACCATGAAGACTCCATTTACCATCAGCATTACAGGCGGCAGCGGTTCAGGAAAGACTTATTTCCTGAAAGAACTCTCTTCAAAATTCAGAAAAGAAGATATCTGCCTGGTTTCTCAGGATAATTATTACCGTGAAAGAGATTTGCAGCCGGTAGATGAAGAGGGCCACAGAAATTTTGATCTGCCCGAATCGCTCAACCGCGAATTGTTCAGCAGAGATATTCAGCGCTTAAGAAACATGGAAGTGGTAGAAAAAGAAGAGTACACCTTTAATAATCCCAATGTTACTCCGCGCATGTTGGTGTTTAAACCCGCACCTATTCTGATTATTGAGGGGCTTTTTGTACAATACTTTCCAGAAATTGCGCAGCAGATAGATCTTAAAATATTTATTGAAGCCAAAGACCATGTTAAACTGAGCCGCAGAATCAGGCGCGATAATACAGAGCGGGGCTATGACCTGGACGATGTGCTGTACAGGTATCAAAACCACGTAATGCCGGTTTACGAAACCCTGATCGAGCCGCTCAAACATAAGGCCGACATGATCATACCCAATAATGAGCATTTCTCCCACGCACTGCCTGTTTTACAGGCATTTATGCGTCAGCTTATCGATGATTTTGGTACTGATAAGTAAGCTTTAAAGCAGTTGTAAATTATTTGCATATTAAGCCCAAAGGCATACTTTTGCAGTCCTGTATGTTTAATGCACAAGCCATAAAAAGAACTTTGATGCTGGTAGCCGGATTTTTGGCCGCCTTCCTGATTCTTTTTACACAGCTGGCTTTTACAGCAACTGAAGCTGGGCAGCAGGAAATAGCCATCAGTGCAGAACAAGATGCAACTGAAATTCCGCAGCAAGAAATTTTCCAGTTCAAGGTATCAGCTATCAGCTTGCCAAGTTCACTCATTATTAACTACCAGCAATTACTCCCCGTATTGTTTGAATTGATCTTAAGTGATGAAGTGCCCGACATGCCCGAATTGCCTTTCGAAATCAGTTCAACTGAGTGGATTAAAAATCTCTTCAGGGTTTTTATTGCCCCTAACGCTCCCTAAGCATATAACTTTTTATCGTCTTAATTCCTGCCTTTGCAGGAGAATTTAATTTTTAAACATTTTAACTTTTAATAAATTTTCAATTATGCGTAACAAAGGATTTGTTATTCTCTTAACGTTCGTAATTACTGCATTGTGTTTGTATTATCTCTCTTTCACTTTTGTGTCGAGAGGAATACAGCAAGATGCCATTGCCTATGCAACTGATGAAAACGGTGTTGTTGACCTTTCAAAAAAGCAAGCTTACCTCGATTCAGTTTGGAGTAAGCCCGTGTATAATCTTTTTGGTGTCGAGTTCACCTATAAAGAAGTAAAAGACAATGAACTTAACCTGGGTCTCGACTTGCAAGGGGGTATGCATGTAACCCTAGAAATTTCACCTTCAGATTTGATCAAAGGCTTAAGCGGTAACAGCAATGATCCTGCCTTCAACCGTGCTTTAGATAAAGCCCGCGAAATGCAGAAAACAAGTGCCGAAAGTTTCACAACACTTTTCCTGCGGGCATTTAAAGAAGAAAACCCCAGCAGAGGTATTGCTTCTATTTTTGCTACAGCTTCTAACCGTGGTAAGGTAAGTGTTTCTGATACTGATGAATCAGTAATACTTTTCCTTGATAAAGAAATTGATGAAGCCATTGATCGCTCTTTCACTATTTTAAGAACGCGTATCGATCAATTCGGCACATCACAACCCAACATTCAGCGTTTGCCTGGTACAGGAAGAATTCAAATTGAAATTCCCGGTGCTGATAACCCGCAACGTGTGCGCAAACTTTTACAAGGTGTTGCACAATTGAATTTCTGGGAAGTTGTTGAAGTAAATGATATTTATACACAGCTTCTGGCTATTAACGATATGCTTGTTAAAGAGCAGAATGCTAAGCGCACTGCACAGAAAGCAGATCCATTAAAATCAGAAGTAAAAGATCAGGATGAAAACCAGGAGTTGTCAGAACTTGAAAAACAACTTTTAGCTGCGGGTGAAACGGATGAAGCAGATCAAACAGATTCTTTATCTGCCGCTTCACTTTCTCCACTCTTTGCTAAGAGCTTGCCTCCCGGTTTTGCTTATGATGTAAGAGATACCATGGAGATCAACCGCATATTTGCACGTAAAGATGTGCAGGCCATGTTGCCCAGAACACTCGGCTTTTTCTGGGATGCCAAACCAAACAAAGATGCTGTTCCAGGACGCGAAGTACTTACACTCAATTTTGTTGATATTGGCAGAAGTGGTAAAGCTAAATTAACTGGAGAAGTAATTACAGATGCCCGCCAGGATTTTGATGAATATGCAAGGCCCTCAGTAAGCATGACCATGAATGCAGCAGGCACCAAGACATGGAGAAAGATGACAGCCGATGCTTCCAATAAAAATCCTAAAGGCAGAATAGCCATCGTACTTGATAACTATGTGTATTCTGCACCAACAGTTATCAATGAAATTCCAAATGGAAATTCACAAATCACCGGAAACTTTACCATTGAAGAAGCCAAAGACTTAGCCAACATTTTGAAAGCGGGTGCACTACCTGCACCAACCAGAATTGTGGAACAAGCAATTGTAGGTCCTACACTCGGTAAAGTGGCATTAAATCAAGGTTTAATTTCCATGCTATCAGGTTTGGCTATTGTAGTCATTTTCATGGTAGCCTATTATGCCAAAGGTGGTTTAGTTGCTAACCTTGCGCTTGTATTTAACATCTTTTTTGTATTAGGAATTTTAGCGCAGCTTAAGTCAGCGTTAACCTTACCAGGTATTGCAGGTATAGTGTTAACAATGGGTATGGCTGTAGACGCCAACGTACTTATTTTTGAGCGTATCAGAGAAGAATTGCGACATGGCGCAAAACTGAAAGAAGCCGTTAGCTTAGGTTATCAGAAAGCTTATAGCTCAATATTTGACTCTAACGTAACAACTTTCTTAACTGCACTTATGCTTTACTGGCTGGGCCAGGGCCCTATTAAAGGTTTTGCAATTACCTTAATGGTGGGTATTGCAACATCGTTCTTCTCTGCAGTTTATATATCAAGAGTTGTAGTTGAATACATGACACGTAAAGGCGATGATAGCAAAGTATCATTTATAACTCCGCTTTCAAGTCTTGTAGCTTCTGAATTGAAAATTGATTTCATTGGCTTGAGAAAGAAGGCATACATTTTCTCTGCTTCAGTTATCGTAATTGGTATGGCACTTACATTTGCGCAGGGTCTTAACCTGGGTGTAGACTTCAAAGGAGGTAGAGCTTATATCGTTTCTTTCAGTAAGCCTGTAGTAGCTACTGAAATGAAAGTAGCTCTTAGCCGAAGCTTTGAAGGTGCTGGTACTGAAGTGAAAAACTATGGAAGTAATAATGTAGTAAAAGTTACTACGGCCTGGTTGATTGAAGAGGATTCGGATGAGGCGGATGATAAAGTGAAAGAAGCATTAGTCAGCGGATTAGAAAGTCATACTGGCCTTAAGTTTATTGAAGATGATACCAAAGTAGATGACCAGCATTTCTCAATTGGCAGTTCAAACAAAGTAAGCGCTACCATTGCTGATGATATCAAGAAATCATCTGTAGAAGCCGGTATCTTCTCTATCCTGGTAATTTTCTTATACATCTTTATCCGGTTTAGAAAATGGCAGTTCAGTTCTGGGGCTATCATTGCCATTGTGCATGACATACTCTTTGTATTTGCCGTGTTTGCTATTTCCAGGGTATTGGGTATTCAATTTGAAATTGACCAAGTGTTTATTGCAGCTTTGCTTACCATCATTGGTTACTCCATTAACGATACGGTGATTATCTTCGATCGTATACGAGAGAATCTTGGATTGGGCCTAAGCGCTGACCGCGTGAAAATTTTCAATACTGCCATTAACAGTACTTTGAACAGAACATTAATTACTTCTGGCACAACATTAGTTGTTGTAACAGTGTTGATGATTTTTGGCGGAGAAGTTTTGAGAGGATTTTCGTTTGCACTTTTTGTTGGTATTTTAATAGGTACCTATTCTTCCATTTTTATTGCGGCACCGACCGTTTTAGAATTAGACAAGAAAAATTTGCTAGACAAAGTACCTGAGAAAGCGCCAGTAACGGCTTAATTGCAGGTTGAATTAAATATTGAGAGCTGTCAAATTTTTATTTGACAGCTCTTATTTTTTCCAGAAATACGGAGTGAATACAATAAACACAGTGAACAACTCCAAACGACCCAGCATCATGATAAAAGATAAGAGCCATTTACCAAATGTGGTTATTTCTGCATAACTGTAAACCGGCCCCACATTTCCTAAACCCGGCCCCACATTACCAAGGCATGATGCAACTGCACCTAATGCAGTTTCAAAATCTATATCTGTAAATGAAATAGCAAAAACACCCAGTGTATAAGAGATTAGGTAAATCATGATAAATGCCAGTATCCTGAATGTGATTTCACCTGCAACTGCTTTTTGATTTAATCTAACAGGAATCACCGCAGATGGATGTAATTGCCTTTTCAATTCAAGGAATGAATTTTTGATCAGCAAAATATGTCTTACAATTTTTATACCTCCGGCAGTAGATCCGGCAGAACCCCCCAGAAACATCATCAGAAAAAATAAAATAGTTATAAAGGGTGTCCAGAGGGTGTAATCTGCAGTGATATAACCCGTTGTGCTGATAACACTTGCCACTTGAAAAAGTGAGTCTCTGAAAGCTTTCTCTATTTCATTTGGTGTTTGAGAAACAATAATGCTACCAACAAGAATAGCGAATGAAAATATTATGAGGTAGTAATACTTAAACTCTTCGTTGCCAAAAACTTTTTTAAAATTTCCTTTTAAGGAGAAATAGATGACGGTAAAGTTTGTGCCCGCCAATAACATAAAAGCAATGATGATATATTGTATGGCTGGCGAGGTAAAATAAGCAACACTGTCTTGGCGTGTTGAAAAGCCTCCGGTTGACATGGTAGTTAAGGCATGATTAAGCGCGTCATAAAAGCCCATGCCGGCTATCAAAAGCAAAAGCATTTCAACTATTGTAAGCACAAGGTAAATTAACCATAACCTGATGGCTGTGTCTCTGATTTTTGGTTTCACTTTATCTGTAGTAATTCCCGGTGCCTCAGCCATAAACAACTGCATACCACCAATACCAAAGAAGGGAAGAATGGCAACGGTGAGCACAATAAATCCCATGCCGCCAATCCATTGTGTTAAACTGCGCCACAATAAAATTCCTTTATCTACACTTTCAATATCAGTAAGTACAGTGGCTCCGGTTGTTGTATATCCCGACATGGTTTCGAAAAATGCTCCGGTAAAGTCAGGTATGTAACCGCTAAGTATGTAAGGAAAGGCACCAGAAACACTCATAATGATCCAGCCCAAGGTAACTACCATGTAACCATCTCTGCGATTAATTTCTGCATCACTTTTTCTGATGCTGATAAGGTACCCCAGACCACCAAGGCCTATTGAAGCTATAGCTGGAAGTAGTATCGCCAGTGTATTTTCATCATAATAATATGAGGTAGGAAGGCAGAGTAACATGAAGAGCCCGTTGATACCCAGTAAAATGCTCAACACTTTTGTAACAGCTGCCAGATTTAATTTCATGCGCTGAAGACTATTTAAAGAACTCCTCTACTTTATACAAACAACTTGGTTTGCTCAGTACCACAGCCCTGTCGCCAGGTCTGAATTGAAAATCACCTTTGGTAGTATAACCCATGCCATTTCTTACTACGCCTCCGATGATAGCATTAGGAGGGAAATGCAAATCTTTTATAAATGATTCCGTAATTTTCGATCCGGGTTTAACAATAAACTCCAGCACTTCTGCATCAACCCCATGAATACTTGTTAATGAAATAACTTCACCTTCGCGTACATACCTGAAAATAAAATTTGCCGCAATAAGTTTTTTGTTGATCATGGTGTCAACACCAATGTTTTGCGATAAGTGTATGTAGTCAATATTTTCTACCAAAGAGATGGTTTTTTTTACGTTATGATTTTTGGCGACAAGACAAGATAAAATATTGGTTTCAGAGTTTCCGGTAACAGCGATGAAGGCATCCATTTCTTCAATACCCTCTTCTTTCAATAACTCAACATCTCTGCCATCACCGTTTATCACCATTACATCCGGAAGCTTATCGGCAAGCTCAAAGCATTTTTGTTTATCTTTCTCAATAAGCTTTACGTTAAATTTTTTACTTAGCTTAACTGCGGTATGATAACCTACTTTACTGCCACCCAGCAACATAATACTTTTGAAGGTTGTCTTTTTCTTGCCGAAAATATGCATGATGTTATCAATGCCACCTGGCGGGGCAATGAAATAGGCATGATCTCCAGATTCAAATGAAGTATTACCATGCGGGATGATGGTTTCATTATTTCTTAATATGGCAACAGCATTAAAATCTTCTCTTGCTCCTTGTATTTCAAGCTCATTTATTTTTTTGCCAACAAGTACATTGTTAGGTTCAAGTACTGTACCCACCAATGACAACTTACCATTATCAAAATCAAAAGAATCTGTAGTGCCTACATCACGCAGCAGTCTTTTAATTTCTC
>DAOLDI010000116.1:0-6775 GCA_035327445.1 Cyclobacteriaceae bacterium
TGTTTGCTTGCTTAATAGCAGAAGCCAGCAGGCGGGTTGAAAAGGTGCGACTATCTAATATTTCCTGTTTGCGCTTCTTTGTCCAGGGTTTATCGGCAACACCGGCACCAGCTAAATTTATTATGGCATCTGCCCAGGCAATTGCAGCTGGGTCAATTTTATTTTGCATGGGATCCCAGGCAAACGTTTTTACCGGCCCTTTATCATTGGCCGATCGACTGAGCCAGGCAACCTGGTAAGCTTTTTGTTGAAGCAATTGGGTAAGTCTTTTACCTACCATGCCTGAACCACCACTGATGAGAATATTCATCTGCTTTATAAGTTTTAGATACCATCGCCAAACACCAATTATACTTTGATTTGTAATAACTGATTACAGGCTATTTAATAGGTTAAATTTGAAATAATTTTCAATCAAAATAAAAAAGGGAATTATTAGTAGTTTTGAATGATACAAGCATAACAGGAATAATATGAAAAAGTTAATTTTTTTACTTACGGCATGTGTGATGTATAGTTATGGCTTTTCACAGCGTGTTACAGTTGTTAAGGCAACCGAAAAAATAAAGTCAGATCAGGTTGAAGGGGCACAGGCACAAATGGATGCCAGCAAAAAAGAGCTGGAAGATGCCTGGTTAAAATTTGTAAAGGGCTGGGGTAAAAGTAAAAGCAGCGGAGAGTTAATTGAAATACGTGACGCAATTATTGATGGTGAATCTTATAGCGGCAAAATAGTATATGCCAAAGTTACTGATTTGGGTAAAAGTTCTGTGATTTGGATGGGCATACGCGAGAAAGACTGGGATGAAAACTATACCAAGGTGAATCCATTTATGGATCGCCTTGTAAAAGAGTTTTGTGTTAAGTTTTACCAGGAAAAAATATTGGCTGAAATTAGTGAATCAGAAAAGGCGCTTCGCTTTGCTGAACGACAGCAAGGCAGATTGTTAAGCGAACAAGGAGATCTTAATCTAAAGCTCGAAGAAAACGAACGCGAGAAAATTCAACTTGAGCGAAGTATAAATAATAACGCTTTGCAAAATCAGGTCTTAAAACAAAAGATTGAGAATAACAAAAACAGCCAGGACTCCATCAGCATAAGTCTGGAGAAAATAAAACGTATGATTGACATGCAAAGAGAAAGATTAAGACAGGTGAATTAACCTGTCTTACCTTTCATATACCATCTCTTCAACTGAGCCATAGGTTTTTGATCTCCAGGCTCTGACTTCTTTGTCATAATAAACATTGTCATCAGGAAACTCAATGTAATTAAAGCCGGCTGTGGCGGTATAATAGGGTGTAAGGTCTTCTCCTTTAATCATTAAATCAAAAAGATAAGGGGCGCGTTCATTTATTTCATTTTCAAATAACTTCCATGTTCTAAACACTTCTTCATACTCTATGATTACACCATTTTTATCATAGCGCATGCGGCCCCCAACCGCAACATACTTTTCGTAAATACTAGGCGCTCTGCGGGTAATCAAAAAGAAGTGTTCTCCATTTTTGTCAATATAATAACGAAATAATCTGTGCTTTGATAGCTGAAGTTCATAGTGATCATCATACTTATCAAGCATTCTTAATGAGTCAGCAGTTCTGCGTGGCAGCTTGGCTACATAGCGGATAATACTACGCATTACCTGGTCTTGTTCTTTCAGGTTTAAATGCGTTTCGGGCTTGTATTTGTCTTTCCCTCCGCTGCATGAAATAAGTAATACTGATATGAGTATGAAAAAAGTATGTTTAGCGTTCATAAACATTAACATTTAAAATAACTGACAAAATTAAAAAAGAAGACCCGCAAAAGCGGGTCTCCTGTATATTAATTGAAAATACTATCAATAAACTAAATTAATTGGTCTGAATTCAGCCCAACCATCAGTCCAGTCTGTCGTGGTATTAAAAGCACCTCTGTAAGTAGTGGTAGTGAAGAATGCATCCTGAAGCTTGGTATTAGTAAAACTTGCACCAGTAGCTAAAGTTACGCTACCAGAAGGTAATGTAAAGTTAGGATTTGCCGGGTAAGTTGATATTTGGTACCTGGCAAAGAAATTATCTATTCTTAAACCAAGGTCATTGTAGAAGGTAGCTTCGTTATCTGCAGCAGGTATACTCAAAGTTGAATTATTTCTTGAGGCATCTTCCCAGTAAGATTGCACATCCGCAGCATTCATACCCGAACCTGCAGCATAACTGGTTCCTGCAACGAGGATATTATTGGCCAGAACACCTAGTCCATTTTGGTAGTTTGAAAGTACGGAGGGCTGATTAAATCGAAGACCTGTAGGGAATCCGGTTATAACCGAGTTGAATATTGAAGCAGCTACCCTTCTTCTCAAATCCATGCCATGAACATTATTTGCAGAAATAGTTCTGTTTGCGCGATCGCGCGGACCATAAACCGTAACATTAGAAAATGTTGCAGTAGTGTAAGTCCCGGCTCCAGTATCATTATCGTTAGGACCATTGTCTATTTCAAAAGCATTAGACTGAGATTGGTCTGCATAGAATGGATTGCGAACAACCAATCCAAATTGTACTTTTCCTGACCATCCAAAGTCGCCATCAAAATCATCATCCCATGTAGAATGTGATACCAGATACTTGCCATTTATTGATCCGCCAAACCACTCAAATCCATCATCACCACCGAATGATACCATGCAATACTCCATAATAGTTCCATTACCTACACCTCCCATAGTAATTGAGTTTGTCTCGTTGTTAGGACTTAACTCAATACCGGCATACTCAACACGCAAATATCTATAAACACCTGAATCGTCATTGTCATTGGTTCTGTTATTGGCTCCAAAACGAGTTTCAGGAGAATCAGGTAATCCTTCGATTGCTGGATCTGAGGTTGTATTTTGGTTGGTGAAGGCCCTACCGAGAATAATCAAGCCGCTCCAGTCACCTTTATCGCGTTCGCCCGGCCCTTGTGCAGAGGTCATTACAATTGGTGCGCTGGCCGTACCATTACAAACCAGTCGACCACCTCTTGATACAATTAAAGTGGCCTTAGTAGCTTTATCACCTAAAAGAACTGTACCTGCAGGTATAGTAACTGTAACCCCATTAGGAACAAACACATTACCTTTTAACAAGTAGCGTTTGGTCGCGTCAAGCGTCTGAGTTGTTAAATTGCCTTGAAGTGTAATAACAGGGTCATTAACAGTAATGGTAACATTCAATAAAGTCGAAGGAAGATTTTTTCTATCTGTTGCCTGGAAAGTAACAATGATCTGTGAACCGATTATTGCATTTGCAGGAATGGTGTAGTTCACAGTTTGCGTTGAGGAAGTTTCACCGGATAAATCAACATTGGCAATTTGCGTAGTTCCAACAAACGCATTCAATCTGTCTCCGCCATTAGGAGCAGTTACCGTTACACTTATGGCAATCTCATCGCCAGGAAGTGCTGAATTTGGTGCATCACTTACCGCCAAAGTTGGCGCAGGTTGCAGTGTTTCTTCGTCATCACAGCTGATCAAAAATAAGACCGGGCTGAGAACAAGTAAAAGTTTGAAAATGTTTTTCTTCATTAGTTTAAGCGTTTTAGTTGACTGTTTAAATCGGTTCAAAGTTAGACCTGGGTATTCAACTGAGCGTTAAACCTGTTTTAACAAATCGTTACAGAAGTAGAACAAAAAAGCCCCGACAAAGGCAGTCGGGGCGCATGTTTTTAACAATTGTTTAACAAAAATTAAACATTACTTACTTACTCTGTAACTTAAACCAAGACTAAATGCCTGACCAATGTTATATTGTAAAATAGGCACATCACGACCTCCAATTTCAATTTTATTGTTTTCATCAGTGTCTTGATAGAATCTGTATGCAGCATCCAATAAATTCTGAATATTAAACCTGGTCTCCAATTTTCCGAAACGCTTTGAGATTTGTAAATCCAGAGAGTGTCTTGGCAATTCAAATACTGAAGGGAAGTTTATATCGCCAACCTGGAAAATTCTTTGTCCAAAAATATTGTAAGCCACCGATGCTGAAAATCCTTTGGGTTCATCGGTATAAAATATTCCGATATTATATAGATAAGGAGACTGGCCCTGGAGTGGTCTTCTGCGTTGCTGAAAGCCCGCCTGTTCTCCCAAGTCCACTTCTGAAACAATATACGAAGCGTTTAAATTAACTGCAGTATTATGCAGAAAACGCGAAACACCTAAACTCGCCAGAGATTTACGTAATTCAAGTTCAACACCGTAAGCATAACCTTTGTCTGCATTGCCATAGGTAGATTGTGGTGATTCTGCCGTTAACAATAAAATTGATTCTATAGGATTTGTAAACGCTTTATAAAATAAACCGGCACTAATGGTTTCGCCAGGATTAGGATACGTCTCCCAACGTAAATCAACATTATCAATGGTAGCAACCTTCAGGTTCGGATTTCCGGTTACACCAAGTTCTAATTCAAAGTCATAGTATAAAAATGGTGCAAGTTCTCTGAACTCAGGTCTGTTAATAGTTCTTGAATAAGCCAATCTTACCAAAGACCTGTCGGAAATATTATAGGCAGTATTCATGAAAGGAAGAGGCGAGATCACCGGATTGTCAACTTCAATTGGCCCAGAAGTATCTGCGGTTCTTATTTGCTGCCTGTTGCTTTCTAAGCGTATACCACCAGATATATCAAAGTTGCCAAGGGGTATTGCCCCACCAATATATCCGGCTAACAATAAATTTTCTCCAACATAGGTATCTGAAGGTCGCGTACCTTCTTCAATAACAAAACCATCTTGTGTTCTGATATTTTCCGGAGCAAAAATTTCATTAATCGGTAATCTTATTAATTGCTCACCAACCATCGGGTCAAAGAATCCTGGATACAGGTACGATACATACCTCGCATTGAAATTTCTTTCTTTTCTCTCTACATAATATCCGGCTCTTAAAGCTGGTGTGCGTTTTTCGTCAACGTCACCAAACTTCTTTTCAAAATTTAAACCGTTAGAAAGTCCGATATCAGTTAAGTCAGAAAAAAATCTACCAGTTTCAAAAAGGTTGGCACTTGGCGGAAGTTGCATTTGAAAACCTTCTTCGCCCAAAGAATTTACCCTAAAGGTGCGGAATCTTCTGAAATCAGGTTCATTTCTGTTTACATAATTGTAACCACCCACCCAATCAATTTTAATTCCGCTTTCTGGTAATAGGTGCGTTCCCTGTAATTGACCTGAGTAAATAAACCTGCTTAGATAGTGGTAAGAATAGTTTTGGTAATCGCGGTCAACATTCACAAAGAAGTCTATACCCTCGCGCAAAATTGTTTGGTTCTCTCCGAGAATATTTACCAAATTTTTGAATTCGATTTTATTGTTCTTATTCAATGAAACGGCCCAATTTGAAATGCCGCTTATGCGCACATCATTCTCATAGTATCGATCATCATAAGAAAATCTCTCAAATATTTCTTCTGGGTTAAACAAGTATCTGTTGAATGACACATCTTTAAATTGATATGCATTTGAGTAAGCCAGGTTATTCAAGGTATTAATTTTTACCCCTCTGATATTGAAGTTTTGAACTAACTCCATATTCATGCCTGCATCTACAGGTGCAGTTCTTGTATTATAACCAAAATTATTAGTTAATGAGCTGCCTGCCTGTTGCCTTAGGGCAGAGGTGCGTGTTGAGTTTTGCAAATCAAAAGTCGAAGGAAAGTTTGCAGGCAGAGATCTGAATCCATTATCAAAACCAAAAATATCAGTTGAGCTGCCCTGGCTTTGTTTGTAATCTTTAAAGGTTGTGTTAGCCCTAAATCCTAAAGATGTACCGAATCTGAAATAATTCTCATCCCCTGCTTGCTTGGTTATTACCTGGATAACGCCTCCGGCAAAATCACCCGGAATTTCTGGTGCTCCTGATTTATAGATCAAAATCTGATCTATTGAACCGCTCGGGATCAGATCGAAAGAAAATGAACGCTTATCTACTTCTGTGCTAGGACCAATCACATTGTTTATCATTACCTGGTTATAGCGTTCAGATACTCCGCGAATCATTACAAAGCGATTATCAACAATACTTACACCGGGTACGCGCTGCATAATCTGTGCTGCGTCACGGTCTGGAACTCGTACAATCTGCTCTGCAGAAATACCACTTACTACCAGCTTACTTTCTTTAATGGCGGTGATCAGGGCCATGTCGTTATTGATTTCGCGTGTGCCGCGCACCACTACTTCCATCAATTCGGCAATGTCTTCTACAATTTCAACGTTAAGGGTAATGCGCTTACCGGCTTCTACTGCCACAAGTTCTTCAATGTGTGTTCTGTAGGTAATGAAAGAAACAACAATGTTATAAGTACCGGGCTTTACATTGTTGATCAGGAATTTGCCATCCAAATCAGTTGATGTTCCAACTGTTGTACCCTCAATGTATACGTTAGCCCCAATAATGGGTTCTTTTGTGCTTGCATCTGTCACTACGCCATCAATAGATCCAAGTTGCGCGAAAGAATAAAATGAGATTGTTAATGAGAGAAATAGGTAAAAGGTTTTAGCCATGTCTGTGTTCTAAATAATTGCTGCAAATTTCTATCTGGAATATTAAGCCATGAGGAATGGCTTTTTAAGAAATTGTTAACACGGTTGGGGTGCTGTCTTAATTAGAAAAAGGGCTTTAATCAAGTTAAAGCACTAAATCGGCTTTTTACGATTATTTAAGCGCATTTTGACTGGAAGGGACTTAACAATTTTTACAAGATTCTTTAAAGTGCATAACATTGCCATAACAAACTAGAATCAGG
>DAOLDI010000117.1:0-6726 GCA_035327445.1 Cyclobacteriaceae bacterium
ACAAGCCAACACTGATTAAAAAGCCCCATTTAAACACCCCAATAAAAGCTCCAAAGGCCCTGTCAAAATCTCCCAAAAGCGTTTTTTCGATTGAACTGCGCAGCACCTTGCCCATAAAGCTTACCAATACCAGCACGATAATGAATACAAAGAGAAAGCCTGCAAATTGTATGAACTCATGCTCCCAGCCCAGACTTTCTTTCAGCCAGGCCCCGGCATCTCCAGAAAAATGAAAAGCGGTAAGAATACCTGTAATGGTGGCTAACAGAAAAAACACTTCTGCAATAAAGCCTTTGCGATAACCGCTATATGCGCCAAATGCCAGAATGGCCAGAAAAACGAGATCTATTTTACTCAAGCAGGAAGTAATTGTTTGATGATGTCTGCAATCAGTTTGCCATCTGCCTTGCCGGCAAATTTCTTGCTAGCCATGCCCATTACTTTTCCCATTTCTTTTGCACTGCTAACATTAAGTTCTGTAATAAGTGCCTGAAGGGCCTGCCTTAGCTCATCTTCGGTTAATTGTTGGGGTAAATATTTACTTATTACCTGCCATTCAAACATCTCTTTATCTGCAAGGTCTTTTCTGCCTTCCTTTTCAAAAATCTCTGCTGATTCTTTACGCTGTTTGGCCGCCTTCATCAGCAGCTTATTTTCAGTTTCTTCGCTTAGCTCTCCTGAGCTGCCCTTTTCAGTTTCTGCCAGTAGTATCATCGACTTAATACTTCTAAGCGCAGTAAGTTCTTCTTTCTGCTTGGCCAGCATGGCTGCTTTAATATCGGCTTCTATCCTTTGTTTTAAACTCATGGCTATACAATTTCTATGAATTAAATTAGCGAAAAATAAATGATGACTCGCTTAAGCGTCAATATTAACAAATTTGCCACATTAAGAAATGCACGCGGTGGCAATAATCCAGATATTATCAAAGCCGCCAAAGACTGCGAACGTTTTGGCGCACAAGGCATCACCGTACACCCACGCCCCGATGAACGTCACATCAGGTACATTGATGTAATAGAATTAAAAAATGTTGTTTCAACAGAGTTTAATATAGAAGGATATCCTGACAAGAGATATTTTGAGATCATTCAAAAAGTAAAGCCTGCGCAAGCAACGCTTGTACCCGATGCTCCTGATGTGCTAACTTCTAATGCAGGCTGGAATACAGTGAAACATTTTGATTATTTGAAGGATATTATTGCAAGGCTTAAATCTGAAAATACCAGAGTATCAGTTTTTGTAGATGCAGATCCGCAAATGATTGAACACGCAAAACTTGCAGGTGCAGATTGTATTGAATTATATACAGAACCTTATGCAAGCAATTTTAATATTGATAAATCAAAAGCTGTAGCGCCTTATATTACATGTAGTCAAATTGCTCATGACTGCGGACTAAAAGTAAATGCAGGGCACGATCTTGATTTGAACAACCTGAAATATTTAAAACAATCTTTACCTTTTCTTGACGAAGTTTCTATTGGCCATGCCCTTGTATGTGATGCACTCTACCTGGGTTTGGAAAACACCATTCAGTTATACCTGAAGCAATTAAGAGATTAGAACAAAACTCAAAAACCATATGTATGAAGTTTAAAGAAAGGTTCTCTGTTCAAGATCTTGAAAAAGTAAAAGCTGCAGTTAAAGCTGCAGAGCAAAAAATTTCAGGAGAAATTATTCCGGTATTTGTTGAGCGAAGCGATCCCTATAAAATCACACAATATAAATCTGGCGCGCTCTTAGCTGCCTTTGTCTTCTTGCTCATTATTTTTTTCGACAGGTATGTGCCTGCACTTGCTGTATATGACCCCATGTACATTTTTGTGATTGTGCTCATCAGCGGATTGCTCGGGGCTTTTATTCCAGAAATTTCTGATGTATATAAACGGGCTTTACTGCATGCTTCTACTATGGAGCATGCCAGTTTTCAAAAAGCCGAAACCATGTTTTTAGAAGAAGAAGTTTTCTATACACGACAGCGCACTGGCATTATGATTTTCATTTCATTTTTTGAACACGAGGTGATTGTTATGGCCGACCGCGGCATCAGCAAGGTAGTTGAGCAAAAAGTATGGGATAAAGTTGTGACCAACCTGGTAAAAGCCATCAAAAAAGATAATGCTGTTGATGGCACAATCAATGCCATACAAGAGTGTACAGAAATTCTGCTTAAACATGGCTTTCAAAGAACTACAGACGACATTAACGAACTAAGTGATAATTTAAGAATTGAGTAATTGCATGCGTTTACTGGGTTCTATTCTTTTTTCACTATTTATTTTGTCCATCAGCTCGCCAGCTAAAGATGTTCCCTTTCTTTCGGGCCGAGTAGTGGATGAGGCGCGCGTGCTTTCATCACAAACTATTTCTGCTATTGAAAATAAATTGCGCACGCATGAACAAGCAAAGGGTAATCAGGTGGCTGTACTCATTGTTAAATCGCTGGAAGGCGAAGCTTTAGAAAGTTATAGCCTCAAAGTTGCCGAAACCTGGAAGCTTGGACAAAAAGGAAAATACAATGGCGTTTTATTGCTGATAGCTATTGAAGACAGAAAGCTAAGAATTGAAGTTGGTTATGGTTTAGAGGGCGATCTCACAGATGCAAAATCAAACCGTATCATCAGAAATATAATTACTCCCGAGTTCAGAAGATCCGATTATGACAATGGAATACTTAATGGCGTTAATGCCATTGTTTCAGTGATAGAAGGCAGTGACCTTGCTGAAGAATCAGGCAGCGAAGAAGAATTTGAAGACTTCAGCACATCAGAAATAATCATGCTGAGTGTTTTCGTCTTCAGTATCCTGGGCTTATTCACTTTTTTTGGGTTGATCAGCAAAGGAGGCGCAGGCTGGTTTCTTTACTTCTTTTTAATCCCTTTCTACGCAACTTTTCCTGCAGTCATTTTAGGATTTGATGTCGGATTAATAATTCTTTTAGTCTACCTGCTTGGTTTTTTGGTGGTTCGCATTTACCTGCATCATACCCCAAAAGGCAAAGCCTTCATAAAATCGTTTGAAAATATGCAAGGCAGCACAACTGGCCATGGCGGAGGGGTATGGATGAGCTCATCCAGATCGGGCGGTTGGTCTTCTGGTGGCAGCACTTGGTCGGGCGGAGGCGGTAGTTTTGGCGGAGGCGGATCTAGTGGTTCCTGGTAAAGATCAGCATTCGAATACTGCTTCAAATTGTTTAATCATATCTGAATAAAGCTATTTGATTTCCTGCATCAATATGGGTTACTTTGCCCCCTTCAATTACCTCACATCATGAAGAAAGACAAAGTTATTTTTAACCTCATCAAACAAGAAAAACACAGACAAGAATCAGGTATTGAACTCATCGCATCTGAAAATTTCGCATCTGACCAGGTGATGAAGGCCATGGGATCGGTGCTTACCAATAAATATGCTGAAGGACTACCCGGAAAACGATATTATGGAGGCTGTGAAGTAGTTGATGAAATTGAACAGCTGGCCATTGACAGAGTCAAAGAATTATTTGGTGCAAGCTGGGCCAATGTGCAGCCACATTCTGGTGCACAGGCAAATGCAGCTGTTATGCTGGCTGTACTTAAGGCCGGAGATAAAATTTTAGGTTTCGATCTTTCACATGGCGGGCACCTTACGCATGGTTCTGCTGTAAACTTCTCAGGAAAATTATACACGCCCTCTTTTTATGGTGTTGATGAACAAAGCGGTTTAATAGACTGGGATAACGTGAGAAAAATTGCCAGAAAAGAAAAACCAAAGTTGATCATCTGCGGTGCTTCTGCTTACAGCCGAGATTGGGATTATAAATCATTGCGCGAAACTGCTGATGAAGTGGGCGCGCTCTTGCTGGCAGATATTTCGCACCCAAGTGGTTTGATTGCGCGTGGTCTATTGAACGATCCTGTTCCATATTGTCACATCATCACTACTACAACACATAAAACATTGAGAGGCCCTCGTGGTGGCTTAATCATGATTGGTGAAAACTTTGATAATCCCTGGGGGCTGAAGAATCCGAAAGGTGAATTGAGAAAAATTTCGGCCATACTTGATTCAGGAGTTTTTCCCGGTACACAGGGTGGCCCACTTGAACATGTAATTGCAGCAAAGGCTGTTGCTTTTGAAGAAGCACTTAGTGATGATTACCTGAAATATGTTGTGCAGGTAGTAAAAAATGCCAAAGCTATGGCGCAGGCGTTTGCAGATAAGGGCTACAAAATAATTTCTGGCGGAACTGACAATCACCTGATGCTGATAGATCTTAGATCTAAATCATTAACAGGTAAGAAAGCCGAAGAAGCGCTGATTAAAGCAGACATCACCATCAACAAAAACATGGTGCCGTTTGATACGCAATCTCCTATGGTGACTTCAGGCATGCGCATTGGTACAGCAGCTATGACAACGCGAGGTTTGAAAGAAAAAGATATGCTCAAAATTGTTGACCTGATTGATGATGTATTGAGCAATATTGAAGATGAGAAGAAAATTAAAACGGTTAAAGCAAAAGTAAACCGCTGGATGCAGAAATTTCCTTTATACAAGTAAGCAATAATAAATGAGCAGGGTTGAAAAAGAGATGAGTTTTTTAGATCACCTCGAAGAATTGAGGTGGCATTTGGTGCGATCAGCCATTGCAGTTGTGGTTTTTACTATTGCAGCTTTTATATCTGTTGATTTTGTTTTTAATCAAATCATCTTTGCACCATCGCGTCCAGACTTCTGGACATTCAGAACAATTTGCTCATTGGCACAAATGATTGGCGCTGAAACTTTTTGTATTGACGAGATCCCCTTCAAACTGCAAAGCCGGCAAATGACCGGTCAGTTTATGATGCACATATCATCATCATTCGTGATTGGCATCATCGCAGCATTTCCTTATATGTTCTGGGAAATCTGGCGCTTCATCAAACCCGGATTACACAGTACAGAGCGTTCATTTTCACGTGGTGCCGTATTCTTTGTCTCTCTGCTTTTCATGTTGGGTGTTATGTTTGGATATTATGTGATGTCGCCCATCGCCATATATTTCTTATCTAATTACCAGATAAGCGATGCCATCAGCAATGAGTTTGACATCACTTCTTACGTATCAACTATTTCTACTTTGGTTTTAGGCAGCGGTGCTTTATTTCAATTACCCATGGTTGTTTATTTTTTAAGTAAAATTGGTTTGTTAACACCAAGCTGGATGCGCCAATACAGAAGACACGCCATTGTGGTTATTCTGATTTTAGCAGCTATGCTTACACCGCCAGACCCGCTAAGCCAGATGTTAATTGCAGGGCCATTGTTATTATTGTATGAAATCAGTATTATTATATCAGGCAGGGTACTAAAAGAACGTTTAAAAAGACAGGCTGAAGCTAACTCAACTACAACACTATAAAATGCTCATGATTCAAAATCAATAATTGAAATTGAAAATCAACTGGCATAACTTCTATCTTTAATAAAAAATATTTTTAGTCATGAAAATAGCCATTGGAAGTGACCACGCAGGATTTGATTACAAAGAAAAACTTAAGCTTTACCTCGAAGCTCAGGGATTTTCAATTACTGATTTTGGTGCAGCCAGTGCAGACTCAGTCGACTACCCTGACTTTGCACATCCTGTGGCTGATGATGTTGAAAAGGGAAATTCAGAATTAGGGGTGCTGCTTTGTGGCAGTGCCAATGGTGTTGCCATGACAGCCAACAAACATCAAGGTATTAGGGCTGCTATCTGCTGGACAGAAGAAATTGCCTCATTGGCAAGACAACATAACAATGCAAATATTATTTGCATACCCGCACGTTTTGTTGATCTGTCGCTGGCAGAAAAAATGCTGAGTAAATTTATCAATACGCCTTTCGAAGGTGGCAGGCATCAAAACCGGGTTAATAAAATCAGCTGTTAAGTAAATAATATTTGTCACCTCGTTTTTGATATCTCTTCTGCAGCTGAGGTATTCTTTCAAAGAAAAGCGCAAGTAAATTTTGCTCATCAATAATTATCTCTGGCAAATCTCTGCTAAGTGTTTCTTCAACTAAGCGAATTGCATCATAGCTGTTTGGATTATTGAACACATCTTTGGCAAGCCTCCATTCTAAAAATGATGAGCCTAAATAAGCACCATAATACTGTTGCATATCATTTGATAAGACCAGAATTCTTTTCTGCTTTACCAGTTTTGCATGGCGCCCCTCATTAACAAATAGTGAATTGATGCTTTGAGGCACAAACACATTATACCTTGTCAGGTAATTACCCGCCAATAGCAGCGTAACAAAAAGAGTAAAAACTACACCAGCAATTTTTCTTCTTCGTATCAGCAGGAAATAATGAGAAATTAAAAATGCAAAAGGCGGAACCAGGATTACAAAAGCTTGCGGATTTATTTCTGCTCCGTACCAGATTTGTATGATGCCAAAAAATAACCACAGCCACATTACCTGCGCCAGTTGCGATTGATAGTTTGTAAAGCGCCCTCCGCGGCTAAGCCATAAGGTTGAGAATAGTAAGAATACTAAAGGAATTAATCCAAGATAAAAAATTGAAAGCTTATCAATATATATACTTAGACCGGGCAAAATATTAGGGAGGTAAAAATTATTCCATAATAAATCAAGTTTACCCGGAACAAAATAAATGCTGGCCATTAATACATGCGGCAGGCCAAAACCAAAAACTACCAATAATATTTTTCTTGCAGAAGTTCTGCCGAAAACAACTAAAACCGCAAT
>DAOLDI010000118.1:0-6712 GCA_035327445.1 Cyclobacteriaceae bacterium
ACTTATGTAAAGGATATTTCTCTTTGCACCATTTGATAAAACGTAAATCGCGCGATTCAACAACAGTTTCAGAACGGTAATGATCATTAGTGTTGAGATACACATGCTCTGTATCGCCCATCACCATCATGGTATTGAATATTTTAGGAAATTCAGAAAGCCATAATATGGTTTCAATACCTGTTTGCGCACGGGCTTCTGCCTTGGTAAGCTTATGTCCTTCCCAAACAGCAATGTGCTCATTGGTCTCTTTCAGGAAAAGTACTTCGCGGTACTTCTTATCGGGAAAATCAGGACATAAAACCAAAATGCTTTCTTCCTGGTCAACCCCGGTTAAATAAAACAAATCAGAATTTTGCCTGTAGGGCATGGTGCCATCAGCATTGGTAGGCATAATATCATTTGCATTGATTACCGCTACTGATGCAGGCTTAAGTTCTTTCAACAGACGCTTGCGGTTCTGAATGAATAATTGTTTGTTGATTGCTGCGTATCGCATAAATTCAGTATGTTGTATTTCTGAAATGTATGAAAATCTTTAGCAATATAGTACTTCTCTTACTCTTGGCAGGCAGACTTTACGCGGCCGATCATTACTGGATTTATTTCGACAAAAAAAATACAGCAGAGGCAAATGCTAATTGCGAAACTTCAGGTTTAAGCAAGATTGCCTTCAGTGACATTCCGGTAGATCAAAATTACCTGAACACTTTAGCAGCCTTAGGGATTTGCATAAAGTCGAGTTCAAAATGGCTGAATGCCGCATACGCAGAACTTGATGATGATCAATTGCCATTGCTGGCACAACTACCCATGGTAAGTCGTATTGAACTGGCCGGCTACCTGCTGATGCATGATGTTGAGGCAAATGCCAAACGAAAATTAAACAAGCCATTATCACAAATCAAAGGAGAAGCCATGGTAAAAGCCGGGCTCAATGGTACAGGCGTAAAAATTGGTGTGGTAGATGCCGGCTTTAAAAATCTGGACAAAGATGCTACACTTGCACACCTCCTCTCGCAAAATCAAATCAAGGCTTTCAAAGATTATATCAATCCTGCCAATAAAAATCCTTTTGATGCTTCCGCATCGGGCATGGTAGATCATGGCACTAAAGTATTGAGGCTGATAGCAGGTAAACATAAAAAGAATCAATTTGGATTGGCCACTAATGCTGATTTTTACCTGGCCTATACCGATCATGATGCCACAGAAAAACGTGTGGAAGAAGCTTACTGGATTGCCGCCCTTGAATGGTTTGATAGCCTGGGGGTTAAACTGGTAAACTCTTCTTTAGGATATGCCGATGGTTATGATGACCCCTCAGAAAATTATTTACCTGCCGCGGTTGATGGCAAGAGCACAGCCATAACACGAGCAGCACAAATTGCTGCAACAGAAAAAGGGATGCTTATAGTGGTATCTGCCGGTAATGATGGCAACCGGGCTTTCAGAATATTATCTCTGCCTGCTGATGCACAGGATGTTTTAGCCGTTGGTGCAAACACGCAGCAAAGTTTGATGAGGGCTAGATACAGTTCCATTGGCCCCGCCTGGTTAAGCTATGCCAAGCCCGATGTGGTTTGTTATTCGCCTAATGGCACTTCATTTTCTGCACCTGTTATTACCGGACTTGCCGCTTGCATGATGGAGTACAGCCCGCAACTCAGTAACATGGAAATTATGGATATGATCAAACAATCAGCAAGCATTTATCCCTATGCTAATAATTTTATTGGTTATGGTGTGCCTGATGCATCAAAGATCATGAACATGTTTCTTGGGCAATTACCAGAACCCTGTCTGCAAATAAGATTTTCAGAAATTACGGAAGCGGAAAAAACCATTTATACAGGAAAAAAATATATGCTCTTTCATAAGTCAGATCACCAGCAAGTAAGAACACAAATGCTCATGCTAAATAAAGGCAGCAAAAGAATGCTGCGCTTAAATCCACCGGCAGATGAAATTAAACGCAGCACACTTGCCAACTGGCAATATTGCTACGAAATTTTATGGAACGAATGATTACTCTTCCTGATGTTCTAAGTAATTATTCAAAATGAACGTAAAGAGCAAACCGGAGAAAACACCTTCAAGCAAAATGATGAAGGATATCATATAAGGATTAAGGAAACGACCCATCGCTTCGTTTTCACGAATTGAATCCATGAGGCCGGTATCAATAAAAGACATGTAGAAGAAAAGGAACAAAGCAAATAATCCCACACCTACCGTTGCTGTTAATACACCTGATATCAGGTTTTTGAAATAGTTGGTGCCCTCAGCACTTTGCTGAATTCCTTTTAAGCAACCCCAAAGCGCCCATATCAAAATAAAAACGTTGAGAATTCTCAATTCAGTAATATGCACCAGGCCCACCAGTTTCATCAGGATGAAATAAATGGTTAGACCAATGGCCAGAAAAATTCCATACTTTTCAGGAATGCGGTTTGGATTGCTGAATATGCTCATGTGAGTTTTGGTTTAGTTCTGCAGCTAATTTTCTGAAATTTTGGGTAAAAATCAATTAATCGGGTATGCAATTACTATTTGTTCTCTGATTCATGCTCGCGAACGCGGTAAATGCGCAACTTCCACTCATTTAAACTTTCCCTTCTTTCATTCAATTCCTGCTCAGTAGGCTGGTAATTTATAATTTCAGACAGATCGGGCTGGCCGGCATCCACCCAGGCAGTAAACCAGAAATCGGCAATCATTTTAATGCTTGACCTCAGCTGTCTTTCAACCATGCCATTGAGCATCTCATGGTATTGGGTAGCGTATTTCTGCGAGTACACTTTAATGGTTTGTGTACCCCGGCTTTCATAATTGTATTTGTGCTTTTCGCTTTTTTGAGAAAGCCTTTTTTCAAAACTCAGCACAGAATCAAGCGCCATATTAGCTGAAGTAACAGCGCGCCATGCTTCTAACTGGGGTTGAGGCAGATATGTGGCTTTACCCACAAACATATCGTAAGATTCAGCAAAGAGCTCGGGCAGGCGGCTTTCCCAAAAGGCATGTATGCCATACTGATTTGAAAACTGGCCATTGTAGTTTTTAGTGGTATGCAGTGGCACATGGGCATCAGCAATATAATGGCCTAAATCTGCAGATAACCTGAGAATTCTTTTGGGATCCTTCACAAAAAAGGCATCTCTTAATTGCTGGTAGCTGAAGTAGATTTGCCAGGGCACTATGCCATAGGTTCGCAGGGTATCTTCGGTGTACAAGGCAACAGCATCACGCCAATAACGGGGCATATTGTAGATGGCCGAATCACCATAATGGTCAATATCGATATAATGTTTTACGGCCTCGCCATCAACAGCATAACGCCTGCGGTCGGGGTCTATAGATGCCTCTTCTATAAAGCGTATATTTTTCTTGTAGAATACAATCAACTCGGGTGGCAATGAAAAAACCGCTTGCCGGTTAATCAGTTTATGCGCATAAAAGCCCCAGGTAAAACTTGCCAGAAGTAAAATGAGCAGCAAGAAGCTTATAATGGCAGAAATTCTGTGCATAATGAGCAAATTAAGAATCTGAAGGGAATTTTCCTGCTGATTTGGCAAATACGCTGCACTGCCTTACCTTTGCCCACCTAATTTGAAAGAAGAGTTAAAGTAATATGGCAAACCACAAATCAGCTATTAAGAGAATCAGGGCAAACAATGCCAAGCGTCTAACCAACAGGTATCAGCACAAAAGTACCCGTACGGTAATCAAAAAACTGAAAGATACCACCGTAAAGGCTGAAGCTCAGGCGCTTTTGAACAACGTGATTTCTATGATCGATAAACTGGCCAAGAAGAACATCATTCACAAGAAGAAGGCCTCTAACCAGAAATCTAAGCTTACCCGTTACGTAAATAGTCTTTCTGCCTAAGCAGAATGCAAGAAATATAAGTACGAAAGGCCCTTCAAGGGCCTTTTTGCATGATAGACTTTTACAATTTTATTGGCTTAAATACTATCTTGTTAGTTATGTATAAACCCGAGAACCTGAATATCAAAAGCTGGGATGAAGCCGACCGACCCCGGGAAAAACTCATGCAAAAAGGCAAAGCGGCATTAAGCGATACCGAGCTGATTGCCATCTTGCTCGGCTCTGGTACCAAATCAATGAGTGCCGTTGAACTGGCCCGGCATATCCTTAAATCGGTGAACAATAATCTGCATGAATTGGCAGGCCTTAGTGTGCAAGACCTGATGAAATTCAAAGGCATTGGTGAGGCCAAAGCTATCAGCATAGTGAGCGCCCTTGAGCTGGGCAGAAGAAGAAAAGAGGCTGAGCCAAAGAAGAAGATCAGCATTACCAGCAGCCGCGAAGCCTACGAATACCTGAAACCCGAGCTGCTTGACCTGGCGCATGAAGAGTTTTGGATTTTATTACTGAATCGCGCGCACCAGGTAATCAAAAAACAACAAATCAGTACAGGAGGAGTAAGTGGTACCGTAGCTGACCCCAAAATCATTTTTAAATATGCGGTTGAATCACTGGCCAGCGGATTGATTCTTGTGCACAATCATCCTTCAGGAAATTTAAAAGCAAGCCAACATGATATTGTCTTGACACAAAAACTGATTGCCTCCGGTAAATCTTTAGACATTAAAGTGCTTGACCATATCATTTTTACAAACAATGGATATTTTAGCTTTGCAGACGAAGGCTTAATGAATTAAACATCATGTCGAGAAATTTCATCATAGGTGCAGTAGTTGTATTGGTTGTGGTTATCAGTTTAATCTATGCTTTGCAAGGCGGGCAAACTACACAGGATTATTATGCGAGCATTAAAAAAGAGCGCGAAGAAAAAGATCGTTTCATGCGTGTTTCCAGTGAGTCGCCCTTTAAAGAAGCTGAGCTTGCCTTTACCGGATTGAAATATTATGATCCTGATGTCAGGTATAAAGTTACAGCAAGGTTAATTCCGATCAGGGAAAAACAACTGAGAACCCTGAGTACAAATGATGGCCTGGAGAAAAGATATATGGAGTATGCCTACGCTGAATTTGAAATTGGTAATTACACCCAACGTTTATTAATTCTTGAAATAATTGACATGGGGCCTTACAGAGGCACTTTATTTCTGGCATTTGGCGATGCCACCTCCGCCAAAGAAACTTATGGAGCCGGACGTTATATTGATATTAAAAAACCCGCAGGCAATACACTCGTGCTTGACTTCAACACGGCCTATAATCCATACTGTGCTTATGCAGAAGAATTCAGTTGTCCCTTGCCACCAAAAGAAAATCTGCTGGAAGTTGCCATTCGAGCCGGTGAAAAAAATTATCACGAAGATTAAGTCTCATGATTAGCTTCTACCCAGGTCCTTCGCGTGTGTATGATGACATACCCCTGTATGTAAAAGAGGCGCACAAACTTGGGATACTGGGCATTAGTCATCGCAGCGAAGCCTTTATGGGGATCAGTAAAAAAACCATTTCGCTGCTTAAAGAAAAACTCAATATACCTGCCTCATACACTGTGTTCTTTGTTTCATCAGCTACTGAGTGTTGGGAAATCATTGCACAATCATTACACAGTACCCTAAGTTATCATATTTATAATGGAGATTTTGGTAAACGATGGTATGCGTACACCCACAAAATAAAAACTGACACAGTAGCCATCTCGTTTGCTTTGGAAGAAGAGCCTGATGCAAAAGATTATATTTTTAAAGATGCTCATGCGCTTATCTGTCTAACACAAAATGAAACCTCTAACGGCACGCAACTGAACAATACCTTTATCAGGCAGATCAGAAAAAATAATCCCCTTCATTTGATTGCAGTTGATGCCACATCCTCTATGGCAGGTTTTAAACTTGATTTCAAATCGGCTGATATTTGGTTTGCATCAGTGCAAAAATGTTTTGGTTTACCAGCGGGAATGGGCATTATGGTGTGTTCAAAAAATGCCCTTGCCCGGGCAAAAAGCATAGGCGAACAAAATCATTACAACAGCCTAAGCTTGATGATTGATAAAATGCAGCATTGGCAAACTACTTATACACCTAATGTGATGAACATATACTTGTTGATGCGTGTAATGGAAGCTTACCCCGGCATTGAAAAAGTACATCAGCAAATACTGGAACGTTACCATTCCTGGATTTCATTTTTTACTGATGCAAAGCAATTTAAATTGCTGATTCAAAATGATGCGCTTAGATCCAGAACAGTAATTTGCCTAAGCTCAAGCGAAAAAAATATCAAGGCCATAAAACATGCTGCGGCTAAGGCAGGATTTCTTTTAGGTGATGGTTACGGTAAATTGAAATCAACTACTATCAGAATTGCTAACTTTCCTGCTTTAAAAGACAAAGAAATTGCCAGGCTTAAGAAAGTGATGGCATCATATATATGATTAAAATCTTTACAGACGGAGCAGCCAAAGGAAATCCAGGCCCGGGTGGTTATGGTGCCATACTCAGATATGGCAAGCATGAAAAAGAATTATCGCAAGGCTTTCGTTTAACTACCAACAACCGCATGGAATTGCTGGCTGTAATTGTTGCCTTAGAAGCATTGAATAAAACCGGCATTGCAGTAGAAGTTTATTCTGATTCTTCTTATGTGGTGAATGCAGTAGAAAAAGGTTGGCTATGGACCTGGGAGAAAAAAGATTTTAAGAACAAGGCCAATCCGGATTTATGGACGAGGCTCATTCCGCTTTTGAAGAAATACAAACCAAAATTCATTT
>DAOLDI010000119.1:0-6710 GCA_035327445.1 Cyclobacteriaceae bacterium
GGTCCGCATGCTGTTAAAATGGAAGGCGGATCAGAAATTAAAGAATCTGTAGAAAGAATTTTGAAAGCGGGCATTCCGGGGATGGGCCACCTGGGCTTAACACCTCAAAGCATTTATCAATTTGGAACTTATAATGTTCGCGCCAAAGAAGAAGCCGAAGCAAATAAGTTGAAAGATGACGCCCGATTATTAGAAGAGTTAGGATGTTTTGCAATAGTACTTGAAAAAATTCCTGCAAGCTTAGCTGCGCAGGTGGCTGCAGGTTTACAAACTCCGGTAATCGGCATAGGGGCCGGCCCCGATGTTGACGGACAAGTGCTGGTAATGCAAGACATGCTGGGGATTACACAGGATTTTACACCAAGATTTTTGAGAAGATATGCCAACCTGAGTGAGGTAGTTACTGAAGCGGTTGGTAATTATATTAAAGATGTGAAGGGCAGGAATTTCCCAAATAAAGAGGAAAGCTATTAATCCTTACATTTTTCTAATTCGCTTTCATCGGCCAATTCGCCAAACCACACTACAGCATATTTACCATAAATGCCTATGCCCATGGCATTCCATTTTACCTTTTGCCAAATCCCTAAATTGATTATTACCTCATTATGCCCCTTACTTTGCTGCCAACCTGCTAAAGCGTTTTCGGCAGTAGCACTTTGTGAATGATAAAAAGCAATCTCATATCCATTGCCTGCGTAGCCTGTAATTTCTTTGGGTTTATTCCACATGCAGGCAGCTTCGCGATGATCGCTGGTATAGCAGCAGGCCGTCCAGTTACCCTGGTCTGACCAACTATGAGGGTTGCATTTGTTCTGTGCGCTATAGCTGTAATTATTTTCCAGGTCTTGCACGTGCAGTTGAGCTACACGAGTAAGCCGTGCAGAATAGGGTACTGCACTCAGTTTTTTAGATTTACGGTACTTGTTTATCAGATCAAAGAGCTTTTGCTCTTCCGGTGAAAGACAAACTTCTAACGACTGTGCGGTAGCATTTAGGCTCAGAAACAAGCAAAAGAGGAGCTGTGCAAAGTATTTATAACTCATGTTTTTCAAGGTAAGAATTTAATTTTCTTTAGCTCTGGGATTTTTTATCTTCGCCCTCATTCAAAATTTGTACCTAATTAATTGAGAAAAATATGAGCGATCAGAAAATCAGTATTTCTAACGGCAAGCTAACCGTACCAGACAACCCCACTATTCCATTTATTGAAGGAGATGGCACGGGCGTAGATATTTGGCCTGCCTCAAAGCGAGTAATTGATGCAGCGGTTGAAAAGGCGTATGCTGGTAAGCGAAGAATTAACTGGAAAGAGGTTTTGGCAGGTGAAAAAGCCTTTAACCAAACAGGAAACTGGCTTCCGGAAGAAACACTGACTGTGTTTAAAGAATACCTGGTGGGTATCAAAGGTCCATTAACTACACCGGTTGGCGGAGGCATTCGTTCATTGAATGTGGCACTCAGACAAGAACTTGATTTATATGCTTGTGTTCGTCCGGTAAGATGGTTCAATGGAGTGCCCTCTCCTGTTAAGGAACCACATAAAACAGACATGGTGATTTTCCGCGAAAACACGGAAGATATTTATGCGGGCATAGAATTTCAGCAAGGCACAGAAGATACCACAAAATTTGCTGAATTATTGAAAGAAAATTTTGCTGCACGTTACAAAAAAGTAAGGTTCCCGGCTACTGCGGGCTATGGCATTAAGCCGGTTTCTAAAGAAGGAACTGAGCGTTTGGTTAAAGCAGCTTTTGACTATGCCATCCAGCACAAAAAGCCCAGTGTTACCCTGGTGCACAAGGGCAACATCATGAAATTTACTGAAGGTGCTTTCTGTGATTGGGGATATGCCCTGGCGAAAAGTGTTTATGGATCAAAAGATCTTGATGGCGGCCCATGGCAGGTGATTGAAAAAGACGGTCATAAACTAATTGTAAAAGATGTAATTGCTGATGCTTTCTTGCAGCAGATTCTTTTGCGCCCTGATGAATATTCAGTTGTGGCTACCCTTAACCTGAATGGCGATTATATTTCTGATGCCCTTGCTGCTATTGTTGGTGGTATTGGTATAGCACCAGGCGGTAATATCAATTATGCTACAGGTCATGCCATTTTTGAAGCAACCCATGGCACAGCGCCTAAGTATGCTGGTCAAGATAAAGTAAACCCTGGCTCGGTAATACTTTCAGGTGTTATGATGCTTGAATACATGGGCTGGATTGAAGCAGCAGATTTGATTTATAAAGGTCTTGAAGCTGCCATCTCAACCAAAAAAGTTACTTATGATTTCCACCGCCTGATGGAAGGGGCCACTTTATTAAAGTGTTCTGAATTTGGCGAAGAGATTGTGAAAAATATGTAATTGTTAGCATTACATTTAACAAAGAAGAGAGCAGTAATGCTCTCTTTTTTATTGTCAGAACAATAACATTTCAACCGCAGTTAATGCGGCCTCTTCGCCTTTATTGCCATACTTGCCACCTGCTCTGTCTAAAGCCTGCTGTTTGTTTAATGTAGTAAGCACTCCGAAAATAACCGGCTTGTTGTATTTCAGGTTTACTTCGGTAATGCCATAAGCAACTGCCTGGCAGATGTAATCAAAGTGTGGTGTCTCGCCTTGAATAACACAACCCAGGCAAATAACTGCATCAATATCTTTTTGCTCAGCCAGCCATTGTGCACCCAGACTCAATTCAAATGTGCCGGACACTGATTTAATGATGATGTTTTCTCTTTTAACACCGCTCTTACTAAGTGACTGTATGCATGACAACTTAAGTGCACCAGTTATGTCATCATTCCAGGCTGCAGTCACTATGCCTATGCGTTTATTGGCAAGTAGTTCATGATTGTTTTTACTGCTTGAAGATTTTAATGGTCCGGCCATGATGGTTAAATATTTGAGTAAAAATAAAAAAGGGAATGCAAGGCATTCCCTTTTTGAATGAATTTATTAAAACTCAGCTTTTGATATCCTGCAATCTTGCTTTATATTTTTTTGCGCTCTGTACTTCGCTGCTATCCCAGTAATCAGTGATAATTCTGTCATAGGCTTCAATTGCTTTTGCTCTTTGGTCAAGTTTTTCGTAGGCCAATGCAACTTTCATTAAATAACCCGGAGTAAAGTGTTTGTTGGGTTTGTAATTGGCCGCCTTGTTATAATACTTAACTGCGTTGTCATATTCTTGCTGCTCCATATAAGCATCGCCAATTAAGCTGTAAGCTCTGGCCTGCACCAGTAAATCTTTTGACGAGAAGTCTTCAAGATATAAGATGGCCAATCTGTAGTTTCCTTTTTTCATATAGCTAACGCCTGCATAATAATTTGCCAGGTTAGCTGCTTCTGTCATTTTATAATCATTAATGATGTCGAGAAAACCAAGAAAGTTTCCATCACCATTCAAAGCAAAGTCAAGACTGTCTGCCTCGAAATAATAAACAGCCTGAAACATCTCACTTTGTGCACGTTCATTCTGGTTATCGATATAATATTTGAAACCAAAATAAGCGGCTATTACCAAAGCGATAGCTGAAGCAACACCAAGAATTAATTTAGGATTTTGTTCAATAAAGGTCTCAGTTCTTGAAAGCTGCTCAGCTAGTGCATCCGGGTTTTCAAGAATATCTCCGCCTTTTTTTTCCTGCTTTTTAGCCATAATTAAAAAATTGAATTACAAGGCAACAACTGCCTTATGGGGTCGCAAAACTACTAATTGTTAGTTATTTAGCAAACGAGATCTTTAATCCATAATGAATGGATAAGATTCATCTGCATAGACATCCTTGAGGGCCTCAGAAGGATCGGGAAACGCAGACTCTTCTGCAAATCTTACACTCTCTTCAACCTGTTCTTTTACCCTGGCTTCTATTTTCTCAATGTCTTTCTCAGTAGCGTACTTATTCTTAAGTATGGTATTTTTGATAACCTCTACCGGATCTTTTGATTTGTACTCTTCTACTTCTTCCTTTGTACGATACTTGGCAGGGTCAGACATGGAATGGCCTTTATACCTGTAGGTTCTGAATTCCAGTAAAGAAGGGCCCTCACCTTTGCGTGCACGTTCAGCTGCTTTCGCTACTGACGTATGCACAGCTTCGGGGCTCATACCATCAACAGGTTCAGAAGGCATATCATAGGCAGAACCTAACTTATAGAGCTCGGTTACATTTGATGTGCGTTCAACTGAAGTACCCATGGCATAGCCATTATTTTCAATCACAAAAATTACAGGAAGTTTCCAGGCCATGGCAATGGTAAGTGCTTCATGGAAAGCGCCTTGTCGCACGGCACCGTCTCCCATGTAACAAATGCAAAGATTTTTTGTCTTGTTGTACTTTTCGGCAAATGCAATACCTGCACCTAAAGGAATTTGACCACCAACAATTCCATGGCCGCCAAAGAAATTCTTCTCTTTATCAAACATGTGCATTGAACCACCCTTGCCTTTGGATATTCCGGTCTCTTTGCCATACAATTCGGCCATAATGGCTTTAGGATCAGAACCTAAGCCAAGTGGATGGGCGTGGTCTCGGTAAGCGGTTATCCATTTATCATCTTTAGTTAAGGCAGTTACCGCTCCGGCTACGCAGGCTTCTTGCCCTATGTAGAGGTGGCAAAAGCCACGAATTTTCTGTTGCCCGTAAAGTTGACCGGCACGTTCCTCAAATCTGCGCATCAGCAGCATGCTCTCATACCAAAAAAGGTAAGTCTCTTTGTCAAATCCTTTTTTGCTGCTGCTTGTATTCTTGGCAGGTTTAGCCTTGGCTTTAGTTTTAGTTGCCATAATATTGTGCTTTGCTTTCTGTTTGCTTGTAAACTCTCAAAGATTGCGAAATTAGTAAAATTTATAAATGCGCCTCCAAAAGCTCTATATCTTTAATTACCGCAACTATTTAGAAGCAAAGCTGAATTTTGATGAGAAAATCACTTGTTTTTTAGGTAATAATGGTTCAGGAAAAACCAATTTACTCGATGCCATTCACATGCTTTCGATGACCAAAAGCGCATTTGGTTTAAATGATGCCTTGAACATAAGGCATGGAGAAAGCGGCTTCAGTGTTAAGGGTATGTTTAGCCGGCAAGGTCAGATGAATGAAGTTAGGCTAAGCTTACAAAACCCCGGAAAGAAGCAATTGGTAATTGATGACCAGCCTCAAACCAAATATGCTGAACACATTGGCAATTTTCCGGTAATTGTTATTAGCCCTTATGACACCGACTTAATTAGGGACGGAGCGGAATCGAGAAGAAAATTCCTGGATTCAACCCTATCACAAATCGACCCTGCATACTTAAACAATCTGATCAATTATAACAGAGCACTTAAGCAGCGAAACGCCCTGCTAAAAAGCTTCGCAGAGGGAAAACCTGTTGATAATGCAATGTTGGAAGTATATAATGAGCAATTGGCGGGCCCTTCCTCGTATATATATACTGCACGGAGAAATTTTGTTGAGAAGTTCATTCCGGTATTTACTCAAATCTATACATCACTGTCTGATAACTCCATTGAAGATCCATGCATTAACTATACGTCTGATCTTTCTTCTGGCACAGATTTGAAAGAACTCCTTCAGACATATAATCGCACTGACATACTGCTTCAGCGCACAACTAAAGGTATACATAAAGACGATCTGGATTTTTTGCTCAACGGCTATGATTTGAAGAAATTTGGCTCTCAGGGTCAGCAAAAATGCTTTGTTATCGCCCTCAAGCTGTCGCAATTCATATTTATCAAGAAGCAGAAGGGTCATAATCCCATCATCCTACTAGATGATATTTTTGATAAGCTGGATGAGCAAAGAATTAATCAACTATTAGAATTTTTGGGTAAACAACATGATGCTCAACTCTTTATAACAGATGCACGCAGCAACAGAACACAAGAAATTTTTCATAAATTAGGCATGAAAGCCGATTTCCGCTTTGTTGAAAAAGGCATAATATCTGAGTTATGAGCAATAAAAGAGAGCAAAAGAAAGAATTTTTACCTGTTGGAGAAGCCATCCGGGAGATGCTCAAACAATATCATATTGAAGATAAATTCAATCAACAGACTTTGATTGATGGCTGGCACCAGATAGTAGGGAAGTCAGTTGCTGAAAAAACCCGAAAGCTAAGTATTAAGAACCAGGTTCTTTTTGCTGAAATAAGCTCTGCCTCACTCAAGCATGAATTAGCGCTTTCTAAAGAACAACTGCTCAAGCGCATTCAAACTGACTTTCCTGCCGCAAACATTAGGGAAATAGTAATTCTTTAAGCTTCAAATTAAGTTTTGAGGTTTTTCTAAAATGTTTGACTAAAACAAAAAACCGTATAATTTTGCACTCTCTTAAAAAAGCCCCGCCCTGAAAAATGTTCAGGAGGGGCTTTTAAGTCGTTCTAAATTTGTTTTTAGCCTTTGAAAGAGGGTTTGCGGGGAGATACTCAAGCGGCCAACGAGGACAGACTGTAAATCTGTTGACTTATGTCTTCGCAGGTTCGAATCCTGCTCTCCCCACATAATAAACTCGATGCCTCTGGGTCGGCTACTTTAAAACAGTAGATTTTGATTCTGGCAATTTGAGTTTACCAAGCGGGAGTAGCTCAGTTGGTAGAGCGGCAGCCTTCCAAGCTGCAGGTCGCGGGTTCGAGCCTCGTCTCCCGCTCTGTGCTTTAAAAGCATAGCGCGTTTATTAGCCGACGTAGCTCAGTGGTAGAGTAC